>NZ_NUMC01000146.1:0-8129 GCF_002577655.1 Bacillus sp. AFS040349
CAATTATACGGACTTAATCTAAGGAGAAGATCTTATGTCCCGATACAAGGAGAATCGAGACAGAAACCATGCACAGAGAAGCGTATATGTCCCGATACAAGGAGAATCGAGACAGAAACCATGCACACAGAAGCGTATATGTCCCGATACAAAGAGAATCAAGACACAAAACGTGTTCGGAGAAGATATTCTGTCTCAATACAAAGTCAAAGTAAATCAAGACAAGAATCAGACACAGAAGCAGGATCTCATACCTCATACAAAAACAAAAGAGACATAGTTTCAGGCGTGGAGCCAAACTATGTCTCAGGTAGGAGCAAAATTTTTATGAAAAAGTCTTATCCAGCAATTATTCGAGGTGATAAACATTGAATCGCACAGAAACAAGAAAGGTCGACTTCTACGCAGTTTCTGGTTTTAACTAATTCTTTCACATCACAAATTTCTTTTGCAAGGTGGCCGTGGCAATCAAGTGGAAGTAAGAGTCTTAGTGTTGCACAGCAATCATGAATACCTTCTACACGAAAGAAATTTGTTTCAAAGCAATTTTCGCCGACATTACCAAAGGCTTGAAATGGCTGACCCTTTTCATTTAGAAGAAGAAAAGGAATTGTATCTCCAAGCGTTTTGACAGGGTTTAGAAGATTGCTATAACAGCTTGTAGGGCATTTTTCATCTTCAACGGCTTTTTGTTGTTTTAAGATATTTTCAACTGCATCACATACACAATTAAAGGAGTAATGATCTTTCATTATCTTCCCTCCTGTTATTCGTTCATATTGATAGTATAAGAAAATAGGTACAAGAATGTTCTAGGGAAAGCGCCTATTTATGTATTAGGGGCATAAAAAAGAAAAGACTGCTGATAAAACAGCAGTCTATCTATCTTCATTTATTTGTGGTATTTTTTTCTGTCTTCAGCAACACGGTCAACTAATTCTGGTGATAGGCATTGAATTGCACAGAAGCAATCAAGGTCTACTTCGATACAGAAATCAGTTTTTTCAAGACCGAAGAAGTCTTCGTCACAAGGATTACATACGCTTAGCGTATTACCATCAACGTCTACTGGGCGAAGTAATGATAATGTTGCACAGCAATCATCTACACTTTCAACGCGGAAGAAGATTGTTTGGAAACAAGTCATGTCTCCAGTGAATCCACCAACATTACCGAATGCTTTAAAGAGTTCACCTTTTTTTCCATAAAGGATGAAAGGAATTGTATCTCTTTGTGGACCAGCAACAGGGCCTAGTAAATTGCTGTAGCAGCTTGTAGGGCAAGTAATTTCTTCTACTGCTTCTTGTTCAGCTAAAATTTGTTCTACCGCATCACATACGCAATTGTTATCTCTGTCTCTTTTATCTTTGCAACCCATTAATAGTCATCTCCTTAATTTTATTTATTGACTTTAGTCCTTAACAGACTATGTGGGTAATGACTAGTTGGTGTGGGTAATCGTCTAGTTTGAGATGAATTCATTGGGAAAGAATTTAGGTGAATGGTATGTATGGTTTGTCTATATTCGGTACAAGAGCCATATTTATAATAGAAGAAAGTTATGTCAGGGATTTAGGGTGAATTGCAGGTCAAAAAAATGTTGGATGTCTTATTTTCTCCTCAATCAAACAAAAAAGCAGGGGGTGTCCCCTGCTTCTTAGCTCATTAGAAAATGTCGATGTTTACAACTAATGCAATTAAGATTTGTAGAAGTACTTGTAGAGAAATTGCTACATCTGTGTCAGTAGTTGTTACTTTAACATCTTTAGAGTTTTCAATAACTAATTTTTGTTTGTTTAATTGTTTCATATCAGCTTGTTGGATTAATTGTTGAGTTACTTGTTCTGCACGGTTGCTGTCAGCGATTGTTAAGTTGATAACTAATGCGATTGCTACTTGAAGTGCAACTTGTAAAGAAACCGCTACTTGAGTGTCTGTTGATGAAATATCAATATCACAAGAATCTCTTACAATGATTGTTTCAGAAGAAATTTGTTCTGTTTCGCTTACTTGTGCAGCATTTTGTGAAACTGTTGCATCGTCGTCGAAGAAGTTGCCAACGTTAGCTCCAGCCACCTCATTTTTAGAATGACAATCTGTTGGATGACAAGAATGACGGTCTAGTGCTACCCATTCATATGGTCTTGCTTGCATTTTCTAATTCCTCCTTTCGATTTACTATTATTAAATGTCTAGAATTCATTTTTGTATAAGACAAACATCTTGGTGTTTTTACCCATTTTTAGTTTATTTGTCTTTTTTTCTGTTTTTCATCATGTCACGTAATGTTGTGTTTTTCGGTGCTTCTTCTGCTGCAGGCTTTTCCTCTTTCTTTTCTTTGGAATTTTTCACAAATTCATCTACTTGTGCCTGAAGATCTGCCACTACTTTTCTTAGCTTTTCTTTTTGATCTTCAGATAACGTTTTTTTGTTTTCTTCTGAAATATTGTTCTTATTAAAAACATCTTGAACAAATAGTTGCATCATAGAAGAAGAAATATCCTGTAGGTTTAATTTTTCGTTAGACAATGTGTTCACCTCCAATTTTGTAATGGTTAAGGGATATATCCCTATGCCCAAAACAGCTCTTCCTCATTCAGATTGATTAAAGGATGTCAATTTGTACTAGCAATGCTAGTAAAATTTGAATAAGAACCTGGAGAGAAATTGCAACATCTGTATCAGTTGTTGTGATTTTTACATCGCGAGAGTTTTCAATAATGAGTTTTTGTTTGTTTGCTTGCTTAATAACAGAGCTTTGTAGCAATTGTTGAGTTACTTGCTCAGCACGGTTGCTATCAGCAATTGTTAGATTAATAACCAAGGCAATTGCTACTTGAATTGCAGCTTGTAAAGAAACAGCAACCTGAGTGTCAGTTGAAGTCACTTCAATATTGCAAGAGTCTTTAATGAAAATATATTCTTCTGAAGCTTGAATGGTTTCGTTCACTTGAACAGCATCTTGTGTTGTATCTTCGTGTTTGCATTTGCAGTCATCTAATGCAGACCATCTAGTTGTCATTAAAACTCACTCCTTTCATCAATAAGAGGTTAAAAGGAAACCACGACCTTTAACCTTAACGATAAGGACGCCGAGGGAAGGATCATAAATCGTGTGTTAAGCCGTGATTTCCTTTTAATTGTATTTAATGCAGATGCACTGCCTTTTGTATGAGTCAAACATACAGGTTTGAACCCATTTTTCAGATAAAAGCTGATGGACAAATATATTGAGTTGTTAAATCATCAACGGACAAATGCTCGTGTCAGAAAAAAATTCGATGGGTAACTTGTACACATACATAAATGAAAAATACTTTCATAATTTATAAAGATTATCGTTTGAGAGGTGGGGGGAAATGACAACCTGGCTACAATTCATCATCTTGGCTTTTGCAGCTTTTCGACTAACTAGATTAATTGTGTTTGACAAAATTACTGCTTTTATTCGTAATCCTTTCCATCGTGAAGTTGAAGAGATGAATGATAATGGTGAATATGAGGTTTATATTGAAATAAAAGGATCAGGATTACGGGCGTGGATTGGGGAGCTTTTAAGTTGTTATTGGTGCACAGGTGTTTGGTGTACGGGATTTTTATACGGAATTTGGTGGATTTGGCCTCAAGGAGCAGAGCCACTCCTAATGATTTTAGCCGTTGCTGGAGTTGCGGGAATTATTGAATCAATTGTCAGTAGAATAGTAGATTAGGCAATACCCTTAGAAACAAATAGAAATTAACACATAAAATGAGATATAGAAGCTGAAAAATTCTAGGAAATTATGCTCTATTTTACGAAGTAACCCTCCTTAACAAGCTGTAATCAATTTTCAATCAGCTAATGAATAGTGAAGGTTTGCTCCTAAGATAAAGAATTTTTTAAAGGAAGGTGGGATATAACATGAAAAAGGCTAACTTGAATCCTTCCGGAAGACCAACTAATTCCAACCAATCTGTATCTGTTTCTAAACCAAAAAAAGTTAAAAAAAGCGGCTGCGGTTGCGGAAAGAAAAAGAAACGCGTCTAACTGTTCCGATTCAGCTTCTTTTTCAGTTTTATAACAAGGGAGTACTTGATTTTTCGAGTACTCCTTTTATATTACATATTTTTACAGTGTCAGATGCATAATAATGAGGCTTTTATATGATTTTATGAGGAGAAAAACAACATGCCAAGCTGGACAGAAGTTATCATACGATCAGTACTCATTATCTTAGGGCTTTTTTTTATTACAAAATTACTCGGGAAAAAGCAACTATCAGCTTTATCGTTTTTTGAATACATTGTTGGTATAACAGTTGGTGATATTGCGGGAACCATTACGATGGATGTTGAATTAAATGTTGTAAATGGACTTATATCAATTTTAATTTGGTCTTTATTTCCTATTATTATTTCTACTATGTCACTTAAAAGTAAAAAATTTAGAGACATAGTGGAGGGGCAGGCAACTATTTTTATACAAGATGGAAAGATTTTAGAGAAAAACATGAAGAGAGAAAAATATAGTACGGATGACTTACTTGAACAACTTAGGAAAAAGGATATTTTTCAAGTTTCAGATGTAGAGTTTGCGGTTTTGGAAACATGTGGACAATTAAGTGTATTGCTAAAAAAGGAAAAACAACCTACAAAATGGGAAGATTTTTTCGGAAAAGGACCAGAAGTGGTAAAACCTCTTACGGTTATCATGGATGGAAAGTTCTTATCAGAAACCATTTATTCTGCTGGTTATAGCATTGCCTGGATCAAATCAAAACTACAATCCGAAAATAGTCATGTAGAAAATATTTACCTCGCACAAATTAGTTCAGATGGACAGTTATATGTTGATTATTTTGATGACCATCTTGAGAAAGAAGGAGAGAAAAATGGAGATTCTTGAACAACTCTTTGAACGTTGGATGGAATCCAATTTAAGAAAGCATGATTCTATTCAGAGGAATGAAGACAATAGATATGATAACGTTGATCACCAATTAACTAATTTAGACAATACAGCTGATGAATTTGAGCAAAAGATGGAAATGGTTGCATCCCAGATGGAAAAATGGATGAGCGGAAAAGTAGGGGCGAAATAATTAAACTTTTCAATTATGTATATTAGTCCAACCAAAAGTATTTCCTTTACATATGATGTAGAGAAGTCAGGTAAAGGAGGTGCTTAGCGCATGGGTTACGGCTATGGTTACGGATACGGCGGTGGCGGCTACGGTGGTGGTAGCACTTTCGTATTAATCGTTGTATTGTTCATCCTTTTAATTATTGTTGGTGCTTCTTATTACAACTAATCTTAAAAAGATGTAAAGATAAAAGTATGAGCACTCTTGCTCGTACTTTTGTCATTTTTTGGAGTGTATTTTTTCGATGACGGGGTCCAAGGCGAGGATACTGTTGGAAAAATCACAGTAGCCCAAAAGAAAATTGAAATTTAATCACATTTTCAAATTAAGTCCATAGTATATATCATGAATTAAGGAGGCGGGAAAATGGATAGCAAATTCTTTAAAAACCTTGAAGGTAAAACTGGCGTAAACATGAATGATATCTTTTCTTTAGCTAACTCTTTACAAGGAGCAAACTTTAAAGACGAAAAAACAGTTCGCGGTGTCATCCAACAAGTATCTAGGATTGCAAATAAACCAGTAAATAAAGAAATGGAAGATAAAATTGTTAATTCCATTGTAAATGGTAAAGAAAAGCTAGACTTTAACACAATTGCAAAAATGATGAATAAAAAATAACATAGCTAGGTTTGGAGATTCATAGTTACAAAGTAAAACCACACTTTTAATGTAAAGTGTGGTTTTACGTTTTTTATTTTAGCAACCCCTTAATAAACCGCGAAGGTGCGGCTTTTCGTCCTCGGCGATAGGATGGAACAGATAGGTAAAGGTGTTCCTTTGCTCTTGTCATCGCGACATATAGCAAGCGTCTTTCTTCTTCAAGAAATTCATATTTTTCTTTTCTGGCTGATTCAAGGGCGAAGTCATGTGGTAGTGCTCCATCCACAATGCCCAATACGTAAACATATTTAAATTCCAATCCCTTGGAGCGGTGAATCGTCATCAGTTGAACTCCAGAATTGTCTTTATTTCCTTTAAGTGCTTGCTGAGTTACGGTCATGTGATCGATATGTTGAAGAAAATCTGGGATGGTTAAAAATTTCTTTGCGACAACTTTTAGGTCGTTCATGTCGTCTGAGCCCTTTTCCATCGTATTTCCTTCGTTTCCTTGCTTTTTAAGATAATCAGTAAAGCCCAGTTCCTTTTCGATAATCGTCAGTGCTGTCACCGGCTTCTCATTTTTTAGAGAGCTGATTCTTGGGATGATCTTTTTAAGCTTTGATTTTTGAAAGTTTGGCAAACCATTCACGTGCAACAATGCTTCAACAAGGGAACAATCATGTAAAATGCTCAAAGCCTTTACATCGTTCACAACGGATTGCTTTAAAAATAGTGCCCGAATAAGTTCGGCAATAGCTGTTGAATCATCTGCATTCATACTTAATCGCAAATAGGAAAGCATACTACGAACCATTTTTCTTTCATAAAAAGAAGATTGTCCATTTTCCATCGTAAAAGGAATGCTTGATTGCACGAAGCGTTCAAACACAGCTCGTCCACCGGTATGAGTTCGGTATAAAATGGCAAACTCATCAGGAGCTGCTCCTTCTTCAATTTTTTCCTTCATATCTTGTAGAATCATCGTTGCCTCTTCTTCCTCATCATATGGAAAAAAGGTAACAGGTGATTGCTCTGATTGATACTGAGCAATCATGCTCTTACTTAAGCGATGTTTGTTTTTTGAAATAACCTCATTGGCTGTTGATACGATCTCGTGATCTGATCGGTAGTTAGAGGATAGGTGAATCACTTTGGCATCAGGATATTCCTGCTTGAAGTCCAAAATAAAAGAAGGCTGACTTCCTCTAAAACTATAAATCGTTTGATCATCATCGCCAACTCCACATAAATTTCTTGTGTGGTTTGAGAGGAGTTGAATGAGCTTATATTGAATAGGATTGATATCTTGAAACTCATCAATAAGAAAATACTGAAAACGATTTTGATAAGCTTTAAGAATTTCGGGATTTTCCTTTAGTAGTTGGTAGCAATGAACCAGCATGTCATCAAAATCAAATTGACCTCGTTGTAGCTTTTGATCCTCGTATGCAAGGTAAAGAGTTAATGCTGTTTGTTCCCATTCATCAGCTGGGTGAATATCATTCACTGACTTCATTGTGTTTTTCCAAAAACCAATTTGTTGAATGGCTTGGTCGAATGGAAAATCCTTCTCATCAATACCTAGCTCTCTACATGAATTTTTTAAATAAACTTCTTTTTGCCAATCCCATTTTAAAAGGTTTTTGCCGTTCCACTTATCGCGATTGTGATGAAGTAGGATTTTATAGAATATGCTATGAAAAGTACCAATCACGAGCTGATTCAATTGACCAACATGTAGTGATGAAGAAGCGGCGAGACGCTCATGCATCTCTCGTGCGGCTTTTGCTGTAAACGTAACAAGCATGATCGAAGTTGGTTGGATTTTTTTTTCTTCAATCATATAAAGAGCTCTTGTGGTAAGCACTCGGGTTTTACCACTACCAGCACCAGCTAAAATAAGCAGTGGTCCTTCAATTGTTGTCACAGCTTCTTTTTGTTCAATATCAAGAGGAATACCTACTATTGAAGAAGGTGTTTTCACTTTTAATGTAAACGGTGTTCTTCCTTTAATGTATTTAGGCTGACGCCACTCCACTACCTGTGGCTTTTCAACTGTTGCAACACTTCGGGATTTTGGGATGCGGAATCCGTTTTTTTCTTCATATAATAGTTCAGGCTCTTTTACCTGAACAGGCTGCTCAGAGTGATACTGTTGAAACTGCTGCTGACAAGTTTCATTTCGTTTTTGATTGGAATGATAAAAATATGGAGATTTGCTAATTCCTAGATAAAATCGAACAGGCTGCCCACAACATAGGCAAATAACTTCTTCTTTTAAACAAGACTCATAGATTCGTTGATAATCTTCTCGAGGTAATTGAAGCAAGGAGATTGTAACTTCTTTCAACTTTGCAGAATTCATAGTGACCCTCCTCCCATAAAATACGTATTGTCAAAACT
>NZ_NUMC01000147.1:0-1230 GCF_002577655.1 Bacillus sp. AFS040349
GTCTTTTGTCGACAATCTGAAAGAAATGTAGACAAAGGGTCTACATTTCTTTTTTTAGTATTTAAAGTTGTTTGAAATTGCAGTAGATTAAAGTTATGAAGGGTATTTTCCTAACCCCTTCATTTAATACATATTGTTTCTTTACTGAATATGTACTGGGACCAGTTAACCCAATTGCACAATTGCAATTAAAATGACTCCAAAGTGAGCAAGTATTAGAAAAAATATTCTGCTTTTCTTCCAAAAAAAGCCCCTTATTTAATGCATTTTTAAATATATCTTAATTTCTCAGCTTTATTTAATCATGTTATTAATATAAACATTATCTCTATTTAAACCGATAAATATAATAAATAACTACTAATTGAGGTATTATAGTGAGAAACTTAAGTGAAAAAGATTTAAAGCTTTTAATAGTTATTTCAGTTAGTTTATTGATAAGTTTATTAATTTACATACATTTCTTTCTTTTAAAAGATATGAATGATAAAGAAACTACTTTTGAAAAAAAGCAAGGTAATAATAGTGAAATTCCGAAAATGCATTTAACTGCTGGGACTACTTCAAAGATAATTAGTGCGTCTAAAGGTGAAGAGAAATTAATGGAAGTTAGTGGAAAAGAAATAGTCCCTAAGGAAGAAGCTCTTAATAATGATGGGGCCTTAGACCAATTAAAAATAAATGCACATTTAGATAATATTTTTAAAGAGCCAAGAGTGCCAATTATAGATAAAAACAAATTTCATAGCACATTCGGCAGAAAGGTTGTTTTTATTTACTCTTCTCATAATCGTGAATCCTTCTTACCTTATTTTAAAAAGGGCACAGCACCCGAGATGTCTTACCATTCAAAATTCAATGTAACCCTAGTTGGAGACCGCTTAGGAAATGTGTTGAAACAGAATGGAATAGGGAATAGAGTAAGTGACGTTGATATCATCAGTATTCTTGGGGAACGGGATTTGGATTTTGGAAGCTCATATCAATTGTCTAGAGAAATCGTGCTGAATGAGATGAAGTTTAATCCAGATTTAGAAATGAATTTTGATATTCATCGCGATTCATTGCCTAGAAATTTATCAACAACTACTATTAACGGGAATACCTATGCGAAGATTTCGTTTGTAATTGGAAGTTCACATGAAAACTACGAGGAGAATCTAAAATTCACTAATTCAATTAATGATATGATCGAAAAAAGTTACCCGGGTTTAGGTAGTGTCAAAAGAT
>NZ_NUMC01000148.1:0-20170 GCF_002577655.1 Bacillus sp. AFS040349
CGAGGTTTCTCGACAGCCTGGGAATGGGTCTTCCCATTCCTTTTTTATTTCCTCGTTTTACTTATTTTAGATATCCATTAGACAATTCCCCTTCACCAAAAATCACTTTGTGAATAATTTAAAGGTTAAGGGGACCTATGTTTTATAATGTACGCAACGTCTATGGAGGTCAATAAACATGAATATTAGAAAGTGTTCTAATCCAATGAACATTAAAGGTATAGAAGAATGGATGACTCAATTTTTTACTGATCCGTTTACAAGCTTGCTGGATGAGCACACATTTAGAGTTGATTTATTTGAGACAAGTGATTATTTTATTGTCGAGGGCGAACTTGGAGAGAAAATAAAAAAAGAAAACATCAACATACAGGTTTGCCAAGAACAGATTTTAATTCATGTGTTAAAGGATAATGAAGCAGAAAAACAAGAATATAATGAAGTAACTAGAAAAATTGTTCTCCCTTATAGAATTGAACAAAAAAAAATTTCAGCAACATTTACGAATGGAGTGCTAGAAATAAAAATTTCAAAAACCTCAGATTCTGACATTTCCTCTAATTGTATAAACATCCTTGGCTGATGCATTTGTAAACGCTCCCTATTATCAGCCATTTCCATCCTTTCTTTAGAGTACAATAAAAAGGTTCCCCTTAATTAGGAGAACCCTTAAATGTATATAAGAAAGGTATATTTGGAAATTTCTACTCTTTCTTGCCTTTTTGATTTTGAACACTAATTGTTAAATGTTTTAATTCTAAATTCCCGCATTTCATACAACAACTACTCTCATCATTTAACAACATGCATCTGGAGCAATAATATTTCACCATCTTACATTCCCCTTTTTCAATCAGTATATGATTAAGAAGGACAATTGTTTCTTATTCCACAAGATGTTCAAAACTATTGTTAAAAATTTTATCTAGCTCATCAATTTTATATATAAAAAATTCATGATCTGAATACTCATCTAAAGAATTCAATTCTTTGTATTCATCTCTAGCAGCTTTTGCTTTATCCAAACTTGTAAAAATACCAAGGACATTCGAGCTTTCTCCACACTCTGCACACCCTAAATCCAAAACAACATAAAACATGAGAAGCACCTCTCTCTATTTCAAATTCAGGATCATGATAAAGGTAGCGAAACACTTACTTTTGTTCCTTCTCCGACAGTTGAATCAATATCAATCTTCCCTTTATGGTTTTCAATAATTTTATAGCTGGTCATTAACCCCATTCCAGTCCCCTTTTCTTTTGTTGAATAAAAGGGCTCACCTACACTTTCAAGTCGGCTCTCGGGAATTCCACAACCATTATCAATAAATTCCATGCATACTCGGGAATCGTTCGAATAGAGCCTAACAAAAACAACACCTTTCTCATCAATCGCATCCAGAGCATTTTGTATAATATTAAAAAAAACCTGTTTTAACTTGTTGGAATCTCCTTCTACGGGAGGGATGTTCGATTCAACCAAAAAATTTATTTCTTTATTAACTAGTATGGCCTGAGTTTGTAACAATTGAATGACTTGTTTCAATAACTCATCAATCTTTATCGTTTCCATTTTCTCTTGGTGTGAACGTGCTAGAGTTAAAAATTCAAAAATAATATCTTCAACACGATCTAGCTCATTAAGAACAATATTCATGTATTCTTCATTATATTGTTTCGTTTCAGAAAAAAGTTGAATAAAACCTTTTACTGATGTTAACGGGTTACGAATTTCATGTGCTACAGCCGCAGCAAGTTGTCCAACAACAGCCATTTTTTCTGATCTATGTAGAAGTTTATCTTGTTCAAGCCTACTTCTAATATCTCTTGAAATTGCAATCATACCCGTAATCTTACCAGTTTGCTCATCTATTACAGATCTTAAGTTAGACTCCACCCAAATATAAGTTCCATCTTTATGTCTGAAGCGATAAGTAGCTAACACAGGCTGTTTACTCTCTAATAGAGTTTTATGTTTTTTTTCCACAAAAGAAATATCATCTGGATGAATAAAGCTATATGGAAGTTCTCCTAATAATTCATCATCCTAATAATTTCGGGTTTACATAATATTATTATTACAAAATTACAGTAATGAACCATCCTCTTATTAAAACACACACTTAGTATTCTATTAAAAAGTAAACATTCCTTCTAACTTAAAATGTTTACCGGAACTAAACTTTATTTCCACCCTCCCATTTTACAAAACTCGACAAAAACCGAGTAGTGACAGGACTACAAAAAATGCAAAAAAGCCAGGTGATGCCTCACCCGGCTTTTTACAACAGCTTATATTAAAATTTAGATTGATAGTTATCGATTTCCCAAGAGTGAACAGCTGTACGATAGCTATCCCATTCTGCTTTTTTATCAGATAGGTATTCACCGTATACGTGCTCACCTAATGTTTTACGGCCAATTTCTCCGTTTTGTAATTCTGCAATTGCTTTTTCTAGGCTTCCCGGAAGATTTTCAATACCCAATTCTTCACGACGCTCTTCTGTCATGTGGAAGATATCCTCATTGATAGAAGCTGGAGCCTTTAAGCCTTTTTCAATTCCTTCTAAACCAGCAGATGCGATAATCGCGAATGTTAAGTATGGGTTTGCAGATGGATCTGGACAACGAAGCTCTACGCGAGTTGCCATACCTTTTTTAGCTGGAATACGGATTAAAGCTGATCGGTTAGATGCAGACCATGCAATATAGCAAGGTGCTTCATATCCTGGAACTAAACGCTTGTAAGAGTTTACTAGTGGATTTGTAACAGCAACAATATTCTTAGCATTATCAACTAATCCAGCGATAAATGAATATGCTTCATCTGATAATTGTAATTCATCAGCTTCATTATAGAATGCATTTTCTCCATCTTTGAAAAATGACATGTTAACGTGCATTCCTGAACCATTAATACCGAAAACAGGTTTTGGCATAAATGTTGCGTGTAAACCAAACTTTTGAGCAATTGTTTTAACAACCCATTTATAAGTTGTAGATAAATCAGCTGCACCTAAAGCATCAGCATATTTGAAGTTGATTTCATGTTGACCTTCCGCAACTTCGTGGTGAGATGCTTCAATCGTGAAGCCCATTGCTTTTAATGCACGATAGATTTCTAAACGTACACGCTCACCTAGGTCTTTTGGTGATGGCTCAAAATAACCACCGTTATCATCTAATTGTTGAGTTGGATTTCCATCCGCATCTGTTTTAAATAAGAAGAATTCTAATTCTGGACCAACTGAGATTGTGTAGCCTTTGTCCGCTGCACGATCAACAGTCTTTTTTAACACATTTCGTGTATCACCTTCGAAAAGAGTTCCGTCTGGGTTCACAGCTGAACAAAGGAAACGTGCTTCTGAGTAACCTTCTTCAACAGACCATGGTAATACTGCAAAAGTTGTTAAATCTGGTTGTAAGTATAAGTCTGACTTATTAATTGGAGAGAAACCTTTTACAGATGAACCGTCAAACATTTGTTTCCCTGCAACAACATCATCAAATTGCTCAACCGTTACAGTAACGCTTTTTAAAATACCCTCTATATCTACGAATTGTAGATGGATAAGCTCTACACTTTTCGAGCTAATGATTTCTTTAATTTGCGCAAGAATTTCCGTCTCATTTTTACCTTTTGAAATAACCGCTTCACTCATGTTAGATAACCTCTCATTTCTATGTCGTTTTTTATAACATGACTTTATTATATTTAAAGATTCATATTTTGACAAGAGTTTTTCCGTTAAATTTTCTGTATTTTTATAAAATTTTATAGGTAACCGCTTACATGTTATTTTCTTATAAAGATTACTATTTTTATACATTTCAAGAAACTGAAGAGGTATTTTATGTAATAAAAAACTAATATTTATACATATTAACTAATAACTCAAAACTCATATCTACCTAATGTATTTTGCTTGACGTTTTATCTTAATGAACAATATACTTACTTACAAAAAGTAAGTATATTTATGGAGGAATATTAATGAACTTTCATACACCGCCTAATATTTATGTGTCACATGTCCATTTAAAGGTTAGCGACTTGGAACAGTCTCTTTCATTTTATAAAAAAATGATCGGCTTATCTGTTCTTAATACATCAGAAAAAGTGGTGTCTCTAACTGCAGATGGAGTTAAACCGTTAATTACTATAGAAGAAGTTGATTCAGCCATTGCTAATTCCGGCAGGAAAACTGGATTATATCACCTTGCTCTTGTCCTTCCTAACCGAACAGAGTTAGCGAATGTATTTTACCATTTAATACATTCAAGATACCCACTTCAAGGTGCATCAGATCATCTTGTTAGTGAAGCCATTTATTTAGCAGATCCCGATAACAATGGTATTGAATTGTATGCTGACCGCTCACAAGATAACTGGAAAAAGGTTGACGGAACGATTGAAATGGCAACAAATCGTTTAGATGCACAAAGTCTGTTATTAGAAAAAAGTGAGGTACCTTTTATGAAAATTTCACCCAAAACGATTATGGGACATATACATTTACAAGTTTCAAATATTAAGAAATCAGAGGACTTTTATCGTTTAATTGGGTTTAATGTAGTAAACCGCTATGGATTACAAGCCTTGTTTATTTCAACCGGCGGATATCATCATCATATTGGTTTAAATACTTGGCATAGTGCAGGAAGCCCTTCTCCATTAGAAAATGAATTAGGTATGAAATCATTTACCTTATTGTTTCCAAATGAAGAAACAAGACAATCAGCTCTGACAAGATTAGAAACTTTCGGAACAAATTTTACACAGCAACAAAATGATTTTATTGTAAGAGATCCATCGAATAATAAATTAATCTTTTCAATAGAAGATAAGTGAGTTAATTTCGTAACGGTCGCTATTAAATCAAATAACGATTTTTTTCTTCACCTTTTAACTTGTTGCACATTACTCCAGCCAAGAACCTTTATTAGGATAACTAAGTGTAATCGTAAAATCTTTGTCTCAAAAATAAAAATAACCAGTACCTGATTGTACTGGTTATTTTTATCCTCTCCTCTTCATTTCCCTTATTTGCTAAATTGTAGAGATTGTGTAAAATTAAACATAATCATTTGCTGGTTAAATTGATATACTTATGATAAGTATAAGTGACAAACTTTCCTTGCTGAAACATTTACAACTTGTGCTGTTTTTCATACTATGAAGGGGGTATTAACCATGAAAAGAGCTTTAGTTGCCATTGATTACACAGTTGACTTTATCGCAGATCATGGGGCATTAACATGTGGTCAACCTGGTCAAGACATTGAAACTAAACTTGTCGATTTAACAGAACAATTTATTCATAACGATGAATTTGTTGTATTTGCAGTTGATTTACATGAAAAAGATGATCATTTCCATCCAGAAACAAAATTATTTCCACCACATAATATTCGTCATACAGAAGGCAGACACTTATATGGAAAACTACAAGAATTATACATAACAAATAAAGATAATCTAAATGTTTATTGGATGGACAAAACGCGTTACAGTGCTTTTGCCGGCACTGATCTGGAAATTAAACTTAAGGAACGTGGAATAACGGAGCTTCACTTAGTTGGTGTATGTACGGATATTTGTATATTACACACAGCAGTTGATGCTTATAATAAGGGATTTTCAATTGTTGTATATAAAGAAGCTGTTGCTAGCTTTAATCAACAAGGTCATGACTGGGCGTTACAGCATTTTTCTTCCTGTTTAAATGCAAAAGTTCTATAGAATTATACACAACCATGAACCTAATAATTCGATATGATAATCCCTCCTTTGCCGTATATACCGGCCTTTGTGAAAAATTGAACTTACACTGGAGGACAAAAAATGAACACGTATAATGATGATGATAGTTTAGCACTACATACGGATCTTTATCAAATTAACATGGCTGAATCTTATTGGGAAGATTCCATTCATCAGCGAAAAGCTGTTTTTGAAGTATACTTTAGAAAACTGCCTTTTGGAAATGGATTTGGTATTTTTGCTGGTTTAGAAAGAATCATTCAGTACTTGGAGCAATTTTCATTTTCTCAAACTGATATTACTTATTTACGTGATGAGTTAGGGTACAAGGATGACTTTTTAGATTATTTAAGTCAGCTTCGTTTCACTGGCAATGTTTATTCCGTTAAAGAAGGAGAGATGGTGTTTGGCAATGAACCAATCATTCGAGTTGAGGCTCCTTTAGCTGAGGCTCAATTGATTGAAACTGCCCTCTTAAACATCGTAAACTACCAGACTTTAATTGCTACAAAAGCAGCTCGGATCAAGCATGTTGCCGGTGATGACACGGTAATGGAGTTCGGTACACGTCGTGCTCATGAATTAGATGCAGCTATTTGGGGAACAAGAGCAGCGTTTATAGGCGGTTTTAATGCCACTTCAAATGTAAGAGCTGGTAAACTTTTTGGAATACCTGTTTCAGGTACGCACGCACATGCGTTTGTTCAAGCTTATAAAGATGAATACATCGCCTTCCATAAATATGCCCGAAGACATAAAGAATGTGTTTTCTTGGTGGATACTTACGATACATTAAAGTCGGGAGTTCCGAATGCTATTAAAGTTGCAAAAGAACTAGGAGATCAAATTGAGTTCAAAGGAATCCGTCTTGATAGCGGTGATCTTGCCTACCTTTCAAAAGAAGCAAGAAAGATGCTTGACAAAGCTGGTTTCCATTCTACAAAAATTATTGCTTCTAATGATTTAGATGAATCAACAATCATAAACCTTAAATCTCAAGGAGCAAAAATTGATATTTGGGGAATTGGTACAAAACTAATTACTGCCTTTGACCAACCTGCTCTAGGTGCAGTTTATAAACTTGCTTCAATTGAGGATGAAAACGGGCAAATGGTTGATACGATAAAAATAAGTGGCAACCCAGAAAAGGTATCAACTCCAGGTCTTAAAAAGGTGTATCGAATAATCAATACATTAAATCATAAATCTGAAGGAGACTATATTACACTCCAACATGAACAACCGGAAAATGAAGAAAAGTTAAAAATGTTCCACCCTATTCATACATTCGTAAGTAAATTTGTTACAAACTTTGAAGCAAAGGAGCTTCATCATAAGATCTTTGATAACGGAAAACTTGTGTATGAGACTCCATCCCTTAAAGAAATGCAAAACTATACAATTGAAAATTTAGAGTTACTTTGGGATGAATATAAGCGTGCTTTACATCCTGAGGAATATCCTGTTGATCTTAGTCAAGCATGTTGGGAAAACAAAATGAAAAATATAGAAGAAGTAAAACAAAAGGTATCTGAAATGATAACGAAAAACTAAGGATACCAAAGAAACAGGCATGGAGGTTTTACGTTATGAGCTTACAAAAGAAAATCATGAACGAGTTACATGTAAAAGAAACTATAAACCCGAAAGAAGAGATTAGCGCCCGAATCACATTTTTAAAGGACTATTTAAAAATGACGGGAGCAAAAGGATTTGTTCTAGGAATAAGTGGTGGGCAGGACTCTTCCCTTTCTGGTCGTTTAGCCCAGCTTGCTGTAGAAGAATTAAGAAATGAAGGCTTTGATGCAACCTTTACTGCAGTAAGACTTCCGTATGGAATTCAAAAGGATGAAGAAGATGCCCAATTAGCTCTCTCTTTTATTCAACCTGATAAAAGTGTTGCTTTTGATATATCAAGCAGTGTAGATTCCTTTGCAGAATCGTATAAAAAAATAATGGATGAATCCCTTTCTGACTTTAATAAAGGAAATGTAAAAGCCCGAACTCGCATGATTACACAATATGCGATTGGCGGACAAAACGGATTGCTTGTAATCGGTACAGACCATGCTGCTGAAGCTGTAACAGGCTTTTTTACAAAGTATGGAGATGGTGGAGCCGATTTATTACCGTTAACTGGTTTAACGAAACGTCAAGGAAGAAGCTTATTACAGGAATTAAATGCACCTGAACGTCTTTACTTAAAGACTCCTACGGCTGATCTATTAGATCAAACACCACTTCAAGCTGATGAAACCGAACTCGGAATTAGTTATGATCAGTTAGACGATTATTTGGAAGGCAAACAGGTAGAACCTGAAGTAGCTGAAAAAATTGAAAAGCGTTATTTGATTTCACAACATAAACGTGAAGTACCGGCTTCAATGTTTGATACATGGTGGAAAAAATAAAATCAAACCCCCTGACTTTCTATTCAGGGGGTTATTGTTTCTAAACACATTCAGAAATTGTCATATTTTCGCAAAGAATGAAATAAAATGTATCTAACTTGATTTTTTTAATAGAATTCATCTCATTAATTTATTAAACTAGAATTATTAATGTATTAAGGTGGATATAGAAAAATGAAACGCACTAAAATTCAACTACCATTTTTAGCAATATTCTTATTTGTATTAATGCCATTGTTTAAGAAATTAATAAATAAAAACCCTCACAAACCAAATGAAGAACATGAAAAATATCCATTATATATAAGGAAGGTATTAAGAAATAGGATTTTTACATTCAATGATAATGAAATAAATGAACTTTCAAAGATGGATGTTTTAAATACTTTTTTAAGCGATCCAAACGTTACATTTAATGGAACAACGTTCAGAAAAGCTATTAAAGATATTTTCGGGTTGAATTTAATCGAGATTTCAAATGACGGTGAAGGTGCTAGGCTATCAATCTATCCTGAAGAAATTATGACCGGAGTAACAAAAGCTTTAGATCAAAAAGCACGTTCTTTTGAAACTGATCAACACATTATGACGTTAAAGAAGGCTGAAGTTATGGATCTTTATTTGAGTATTATTCCAAACTATTCGCTTGAGGATTTGGTTAGGACTATAAACCTTGTATATGGAATCAATCTACCAGGTATTTCTTCACTTGAACATGCCCGTATTTCTCTTTATACCAAAAGTCAATGGCTGATAAAAAACGATCATGATCTTGTAGTAATATACACTGGAAAAGGTGATATTGATGTTAGAGTCTACCCTACTCCACTTC
The DNA here is from genome assembly GCF_002577655.1 of Bacillus sp. AFS040349. Classification (NCBI taxonomy): domain Bacteria; kingdom Bacillati; phylum Bacillota; class Bacilli; order Caryophanales; family Bacillaceae; genus Bacillus; species Bacillus sp. AFS040349. Next base: position 9,008 of record NZ_NUMC01000148.1, read on the forward strand.
TTTCTTCAATTACTGGATCATCTGAATTTCCAGATGAACTTAAAAATAAACTCATATCTCTTGGGTATCAACATAATCAGGTAGAAAATGAATTCTATTATTGTAGCCCCAATAATGAGTCAGTTCCCAACCTTTTTAAGGAAAAAACAATTAAAACCATATGCGCATTTATTGATAGGCATTTTAATCATAAATAGTTGACCCTGGCCACAGTAGCAGGGTTTTTTTAAATAATCAAAAAGATGAATTTACATTAATATAGTTATGTAAACTATTTAGAGATTATCAGCTATCATTCTAATGAAACATACTAATATAAGGTGTAAGAAAACCAAACAATAAAATTGACGATTTCAATATGAAAATGAATAATTGTATGAGCATAAGGACAAAAAGTCAGGAGAGATAAATATGGCTGAATTAACGGCAAAAACATGTAAGGAATCACTAGTAATTAAAACAAGCAGAGTATTTCCTTTAGATACAAATAACCATAATACACTATTTGGTGGAAAGTTAATGAGCTATATAGATGATGTGGCATCTATATCTGCAGCGATGCATTCACGTTGTGAGGTTGTAACTGCCTCTACAGATTCAGTTGACTTCCTAATCCCAATTCGTCAAAGTGACTCGGTAAGCTTAAAATCATATGTTTCATCAGTTGGCCGCTCGTCAATGGAAGTTTTTGTGAAAGTCATTGCTGAAGATCTTAAAACTGGTGAGCGACGACTTGCTGCCACTTCGTTTCTAACTTTTGTTGCACTAAATGAAAATGGGAAGCCAGAACAAGTCCCACAGGTTATACCAGAATCAGATGAAGAAGTTATGCTGTTTAATACAGCACAACAAAGAAGAAATGTTCGTAAAGAGCGACGAGAGCATAGTGAAGCTTTTGCAAACGTTGTGACATTGTAAACATTACATGTGCTCTTATGCATTATTCTCAAAAAAGCATCCATGATTGGATGCTTTTTTTGAGAATAGTTTTTTTGAGAATAGTTTTTTTGAGAATAAAATGAGAATAGTATGTGAATGATTGTCTTCTTTATTATAATAACACCTATTAAATAAAAATCAATACTTTTTTATAATTAATATAATTTAATACTAATAATTACATTTTATTAATAGCCATGAAAAAAGCTATATCATGAAGACTCTATGAGACTAGTCAATTAACTAATAGGTTGACTAAATTCCATCATAAATATGCTTAAGTAGAATTTTTTTTAATTCTTCCGAGATAGATTCTGATTTTTGTTTATCCTTATTAAAATTCACATAAACAGCTGTACCTTTTACACACAGTTTCCCATTTTGATGTATTTCTTCATATAATTCTAGACTACTATTTCCTATTTTTTTAACCCATGTATAAACCTCAACATTTTGACCAAAGTATATTTGATTAATAAAGTCTACATTCATATTGAGTATAATCATTTTCCAATTCTCAAATTTGCTATCAGGAGTAAATAACTTGAATAATTGATTTCGACCTGCCTCAAACCATATAGGAATGGTGGTGTTATTTATATGCCCTACCCCATCTGTTTCAGAAACCCTTGGCTCAATAATTGTTTTGAACACTCAAAATCGACCTCCAACTATTTGACTATATTTATAAGTTAAGGTTACGAGTAAACCTTAAAAATCCAAAAGCTACGCATAGATTAATCAATAGGCCGATCGGTAAATTTCCTCTATTTCTTGTTTTGAGAACACCCTTGGATTATTTTTAAGAAGGCGATCAATTTTACTTGCGTCTTCTGCCATATCAATTATCGCTGATTCTGGTATTTGAAATGAACGTAACCCCTTTGGAATATTTACAGCACGACATAAATAATCCATTGCAAAAACAGCCTTATCCGCTGCTTCACGATCAGTTAAGTCCTGAACATTTTCACCTAAAGCAACTGCAATTTCTCGAAAACGGTCCAAGCAACTTATTTTATTCCACTCCATAACATATGGTAGTAATAACGCGTTACTAACTCCATGCGGAATATGGAAACGTCCTCCAAGTGGATATGCAAGGGCATGAACTGCTCCAACTCCTGCATTTCCAAATGCCATACCCGCCATAAGGCTAGCTGTTGCCATTTGTTCCCTCGCCAGTATATTAGCAGGATTTGCATAAGCTTTCGGTAGATTTGTTGAAATTAACTTGATCGCATGAATAGCTAAAGCATCAGTAATCGGGGAAGCGTTTACAGAAATATACGCCTCTATTGCGTGTACAAGTGCATCAATGCCACTTGCAGCTGTAACTGACTTTGGCATCGTAATCATCATTTCCGGAGCAACAATTGCAACATCTGGTAAAATAAAATCACTGACAATTCCTTTCTTTAACTTCTCTTCTTTATCAGATAAAATAGAAATATTTGTTACCTCAGATCCAGTTCCTGCTGTTGTAGGAATAGCAATGATCGGAAATCCCTTCTCCGGGATTAAATCGGTTCCGAATATGCTTTTTAGATGATCATCAATCTTTGCATAGGCCGAAACAGCTTTAGCGATATCTATTGCACTTCCACCACCTACGGCGATTACTCCGTCATGCTTTCCCTCCAAAAACATTCGTTTACACTCTTCAACTATTGAAATTTCTGGTTCAGGTTGAACACCTGTGTATACATCATGAGGGAGATTCTTTAAAATTTCCTTTATTTGATTAATTACCCCAACTGATTCTAGCACCTTATCTGTTACAATTAATGGTTTTTTTATATGTAATCGTACTACCTCATCCATTAATTTTTCTGTAGCACCAATTCCAGTAATTAATTTGTTTGCAATCCTAAAGATTGAAATGTTCATTTTTCTCTCCATCCCCTTCTTTAACCTAACCTTTTAATATACCTGCTATTCAAATCTATATGTAGATTGATTGGCAATACCCCTTGTTTTTCATTAATGTGAACTTAACCCAAAATAACTCTTTCTTTATTATAAAAGGTATATTTCAAGACTTCCATCTTATCAAGAAAATAGTTAGTTTTGTTTACTTTTATAGTTGTTAATAATTTTATAAGTAATAAATTTTAGTTTACATAATAATATTATCTTCATGTTTTAACCCAACTTAAACGGGGTAGAATGATAAGACATATATTTTCCTAGAATTCCCTTAAGATTATTTTAAAAAAATTGCTCACAATCCATAAAATTTATTTTGAAAATATGTTATGCTTTCGATATTACTTTTTAGAAGGGAAATACGAAATATGCTTTTACAGGCTTTACTCATTTTTGTTTTACAACTTATTTATGTTCCTGTTCTAACGATCAGAACAATTTTACTAGTGAAAAATCAAACAAAATCAGCTGCAGGTGTTGGATTATTAGAAGGAATTATTTATATTGTTAGCTTAATCTTTGTTTTTCAAGACCTATCAAATATGTACAATATAGTCGCTTACGTTGTTGGATTTAGCGTTGGATTGCTTCTTGGAGGAGCATTAGAACGAAAATTGGCAATTGGATATATTACGTATCAAGCTAATATATTGGATAAAAATATGGAATTAGTGAATGCATTAAGAACAGCGGGATTCGGTGTTACAGTCTTTGAAGGAGAAGGAATTAATACAGCTCGTTTCCGCCTAGACATTGTAGCAAAACGCTCGAGAGAAAAAGAATTACTTCATATCATCGATCAACATGAGCCTAAAGCATTTTTAATGTCATATGAAATCCGATCATTTAAAGGCGGCTTTCTTACAAAATCCATGAAAAAAAGAGCTGTTACGTTCTTAAAAAAGAAACATGCTCAAGAAGAAAAATAAAAAATTAACAATGGCAAGAGAGAGATATTCATTAATCTTCTCTTGCTTTTTTATTTGACTAAAATGACTCAACATATCATCTTATAATTTTCAGATTATGGGCACATGTCTTTTGCATCTGCCAAAACCCAACATATGCTTATAAAAGACATAGCACTACTGTATTCATATTGGAAAGGAATGTAAAGTTTGTGGATTTTAAGTTCAGAATACTAGTAAGAACAATATTAAGGTATAACCCTAGAAATATTATTAACAAAAAGTTGAGGCATTTATATAAATAGGGTGATCTCACATCACCCTTCTCTCCAACTTATGAACGTACATTTTTTTACAAGTATACTAATCAATGCCCCTATTATCGAGCTTCTTACAACATCAAGTGGATAATGTGCGCCTACCCAGATACGTGAGATTGCAGTAAGAGATGACATAGCCAACATGATTTTCCCAATTCCACTATAATACATGTAAACCATGGTAGAAACAGCAAAAGATAATAAACTATGTTTACTTAAATATGTTGTATCGAGTTTTGAGGCAAGTAATACATTAACATCACGTGTGACAAAAGGTCTAGGCCTAAATTTAATCTTATTAATCAACGCCTTAGCACTACTACTAATAACCAGTGAAAGTACAGTTTGATATGTTAGCTTCTTTCTTGATCGACTCCCAATCAATATCATTAAAAGAACACTAGCAAACAAATAACGAAACTTTGTTGAGGCAAACACCATGACTTGGTCTATTGTTTGATTTTTACCTGCTAAGGAATTAATCCATCCAAAGAGCTTCTGATCCATTTTAATGTCTCCCTTATATTCTACCAAGAATGCCAAATTTGTAACTAAAATATAGTATCCTCTTTTTAAAAAAGAGTATGTAAAATCCCTTTGTTTTTTAATAATTATTGTTAATATAAAAGCCAATTTTATTGTACATAATAGGATTGACTAACTCTGAAGGGAGGTACGTACTATGACAAATCGCAATGATAACCGTGAGCGTCAAAATAAATATCCTAACAATAAAAATAAAGATACTGAGTTTTCTAAAGATATCAACATTAGAAGTGAACAAACAAAAAAGGATCTTCAAAAATAAAAAGAGTGGCTGTCATCTCTTGTACAAGGGACAGCCACTCCTTTTTATCTTTGCCTATTTCTTCTACCATCTTTAGAAGCAGATTTTGACACTCTTTTATTCCGTTCTTTTGGTGGTTGATTGGAATCAGAGTTTCTTCGGGGATTTGTTTTTCTCCCGCTATTAAATGGACGACTTTCTTTTCTTATTTGTTCTTTTCTTTCTTTATCATAATCTTCTCGATCAGGAACACTAATCCCTCTAATAACCTGTTTTTCCATAGATTGATTAATACCTTTTTCGATCATCCGTAAAAAATCCATGTCTTTTGGTGCCACAAGTGTATAGGCAATACCTACTCCACCTGCCCTACCTGTTCGACCAATTCGGTGAATGTAGCTTTCTACATCGTGAGGAATATCATAGTTGAAAACATGTGTCACACCTTCCACATCAAGGCCTCTTGCTGCAACATCAGTTGCGACAAGGAACTGAATTTTAGCCTCTCTAAAACGTTTCATCGCCTTTTCCCGCTTAGCTTGAGTTAGATCGCCGTGTAATTCATCGGATTCATAGCCATTAGCAATTAATGCTTCTTGTAGCTTTTTTGCTCGAATTTTTGTACGGCAAAAAATAATCGCTAAAAAGGGACGCTGCTCTTGCAACAGATGTAACAAGGTGGCTTGCTTTCTTCTGTCAGTTGTTTCAATCACAATTTGTTTTATTTTATCAACAGTCAGATTTTTTGCTTTAACTTGTATATTCTCCGGATCTATCAAATATTTTTTAGCTAATGCCCGAATTTCATCTGGCATTGTTGCAGAGAATAACATCGTTTGTCGAGTGGAAAGTGTTTCATAAATAATATCTTCTACTTCAGGCAAAAAGCCCATATGTAACATTTGATCTGCTTCATCTAAAACTAGCATTGTAACCGTTGATAAATCAATTGTTTTACGGCGAATATGGTCAAGCAATCTTCCTGGTGTTGCTACAACAATATGCTGTGCCCCTCTAAGCTTTTTCAGTTGATGTTCAACATCTTGTCCACCATAAACAGCAAGAACATTTACACCTTCTAAATTTTCAAGCATCTTCTTTATTTCTTTTGATATTTGTTGTGCCAATTCTCTTGTTGGAGTTAAAATAAGTGCTTGAACCTCAGATTGACTCACATCAATTTTTTCTAAAATGGGAAGAACAAATGCAAGTGTTTTCCCTGTACCGGTTTGAGCCTGTGCAATCACATCTCTTCCCTCTAATATTTTTGGAATTGTTTGTTCCTGAATAGGTGTTGGGTTCATTAGTCCTAGAGATTTTAATGTATGATTCACTTCTTTTCGAATACCTAGTTTTAAAAATTCAGTCATCTTGATCACGTCTCTTTTCTTTTCATCTTATCAAAAATAGCTTTCTAACTATATCATACTCATTATCTTTTTTCATTTTGTTTTGAAATATGTTATTTTCACTAAATTTTAAACTAATTTAAAATCATAAATGATATAAACTTTTTCTCATATATCTTCTTTCCTCACATACCCTTTACAGTAGTATTTTTTAACTAAGGGAGGAATGTGAAAAGTGACAAATAACAACAATGAAAGAAACGATGGATTGATTAAAGGAATTTCAAAGGAAGCTAATGAATTTGTTCATCATACAGTGGACACATCTGGAAAGATTGTTAAGTCGATTTCAGGTGATGGCGGTCTTGTTGGAAAAACTGTTGATTCCTCGGGTAAAATAGTCAAAAAAATCTCTGATACCGGAAACAATGTTATCGGTAATACAGTTGATACCTCTTCAAAAGTTTTCAAAAATGTTTCAGAAAAAGCTTTTAAGAAAAAAAAGTAATATTTATACTTAATCCACCATCATACCTTCCCTCTTCCACTATCATTTTCTTATAAAAATAGTAGAGCCTTCCATCAGAAAGGCTCTATTTTCCAATTATTTCACTTTATTTTGTGATAAAGATTTCCTTAATAAAAACTTTTGAATTTTCCCACTTGCATTCCGTGGTAATTCGGTAACAAACACATATCTTTTTGGTCGTTTGTAGGGTGCAAGTTTATCTGAGTTTTTTAAAAATTGATCAAGTTGTTCAGCTGTTAAAGTTTCATCCTTTTTCACTATAACTGCAATTACTCTTTCACCCCATAACTCATCAGGTTGTCCTAAAACGGCAACATCCAAAATCCCCTCATGTTCATACAAAGCGTCCTCTACTTCACGGGGATATACATTTTCACCACCACTTATAATCATATCATCTACTCGGTCAGCAACAAATAAATAACCATCTTCATCTAAATAGCCAAGGTCACCGGAATGATACCACCCTTTATACATTGCTTTTTCTGTTGCTTCGTCTTTGTTAAAATATCCAAGCATCATGCATGGTCCTTTTACGATAATTTCACCGACCTCACCTATTGGAAGAATGTCATCTGGATCTGATGGGCCTTCTTCTTTTGGTTGTACGATTCTTATTTCATGATTAAAACAAGCTCTACCGGCAGAACCTGCCTTAGTTAATTGTTCATCTCTATCTAAAAAAGCTATTGCTGGTCCCATTTCTGTCATTCCATATGCTTGAACTAGTTCAATTCCTAACTTTTGTTTACAAGCCTTTACCAAAGCAGGGGCCATCGGGGCTGCCCCGTATAATCCAACATTGAGGGAACTTATTTTATATTGCTCAATATCCTCTTGAAGAAGCATATTCCACATTGTAGGAGCTGCAAACAGCATTGTAACGCTTTCTTCTTCAATTGTTTTTAAAACCATCTTCGGATCAAAATGATGGATAATAATATTTGTTGCACCAGCATGTACACGGGGTAAAAAGCTGCAATGAAGCTCTGCACAATGAAACATTGGTGCTGTAACAAGACCCACATCTTTAGAAGTAATGGATAATGCATTTATACAAATTAAACTTTGTTCTATCATATCACGATGTCGATGCATAACACCTTTTGGGCGTCCTGTCGTTCCACTAGTATACATAATGGCATACGTATCATTTTCTTCTACAAAGATTTCTGGATGATTTGATGGAGAATTTTTTACGATGTTTTGAAAAGAAGAAGCATAACTAGGAACAGATTCATCAATATAAATAAAGGAAATAGAGGGAAATCGTTTGTGAATGTTCGTGATGGACTCTTCAAGAGCTTGTTCAAATAAAACAACCTTTGGAGCTGCATCTAAAAGGATGTATGAAACCTCCTCTGCTTTTAGCCTAAAATTAATTGGATTAATAATGGCACCAATTTTTGCAGCAGCAAAATAAACTGTACCTAATTCATAACTGTTAAATAAATAAGTAGAAATTCGATCTCCTTTTCGTACACCTAAAGCTAACAGAGCATTAGCAAGTTTATTTACTTCTTCATTCCACTGTCCAAATGTAAAACGAATATTTCGAGAGCAATCCACAATTGCTTCTTTGTTAGGATACTTTGAAACAGTTTGTTCAAAAAGCTTTCCAATTGTTAGATACATATACTACACCCCTCCAACTTAATTAAGTAAACGCTTTCGGATGAACCTGTATATATGTATTTCTTTCTTTATTTTAATATTCCTTTTCTAATGTAAGATTTTTTATTAACGATTTTCTTTGTTGGTTGAAGTTTTTTCATAGTAATGACCAAGAATATGATCATTATTTCTGTATATATCCTATAAATGAAAAAAGTACTGTTAGAATATCATTCTAAACAGTACCTTATTTATCTTGATTAACAATGTGTTCTTTAATAGGTAGATTTAGTTCTTTTATTCCATCAATTACTAAAGATGCTACAATATAAGCACCTCGTTCCTGTAAATGTGTGTTATCTTTTTTTCCCTCAGGGTAATGTGGGTTTTTATTTGGAGGGAGCCATAAAAAAAGTTCTTTGGTTTTTTTAGATCCGAGTTTGCTAAAAAGTCGGTTACTTTTTGATGTTAGGTCAATTACTGGCACATTTTCTTCTTCAGCTAATTGTTTCATTGCTTTTGGATAATCACCATGTGTATGAACGATATGTCCATTTGTTGAAAATTCCCTACGCTCAACCGGAGTAATTAGTACTGGGAAAGCACCTTTTGATCTTGCGGCTATAATATATTTTTTCAAGTATTTCTTATAAGTAGTAAATGGTTCAGTGTATCGATTTGGATCATTTACTTTTTCATCGTTATGTCCGAATTGAATAAAGAGATAATCCCCTTGTTGTAAGTGGTTAACGATTTTTGTTAATCTTCCCTCATTGTAAAAACTCTTAGAGCTTCTTTTAGATACTGCTTCGTTATGAATCATAACCTTCTCATTAAACATTTCATCTAAAACCTGGCCCCACCCCATTCTAGGTGACAAACTCTTTTTATATGTTGAAACAGTTGAATCTCCAACAAGATAAATGTGAATTTTTTCTTCTTCATCCAAGTTCATAGTTGCAAATGTTTCATGGCCCTTAATAATATTTATGACAATAAAAAATAGGCTTAAACCTACTATCGAAAATGTTAAGTAAAACCTAATGTTTCTCATCCTTTCTTTAGGTCCTTTATTATTAATTTTCCTAAAATCATTATAAATATTAAGTTAAAGAAGAACCTTTTAATAATTTTACCCAAAAAAGGATTGACATCATTGTTTTTCGTTATTATTATTAATAATGATAATAATACTTTTATTTTTTTAAACAATCATTATCATTTTTAATAATAAAAGGAGTGTTTTGAATGATTAGTAATTTAACTATTGTATCCATGTTCTTTCCTGTTATATTTTCCTTTATTCTTTTTTTAGGACTTATTCTTTTTTTCAGAAACAAAATTGGAATCTCAGTAAAACCTATCATTATTGGTGGAATTGGATTTTTTGTCATAACACAAGTACTAGAAAAGCTCCTTCACATTGCAGTCATTACAACATTTCCAAATTATGCAGATCACCCATGGCTCTTTGGTCTATACGGTGGAATGACTGCAGGTGTTTTCGAGGAGCTTGGAAGGTTTCTTTTGTTTACATGGATATTAAAGAAATATAGATCATATAAAGATGGTGTTTCGTTCGGTATAGGCTGGGGAGGAATAGAAGCAGTTATTCTTAATTTATTGACAGTTGTTCCTTTAATTATTTTTGCTTTTATGATAAATGCCGGAACATTTGAAGCAACAATCGGAAGTCAAATGAATAGTCAACAAATGGAACTATTACGTAACAGTGTATTGGACCATAGTGTGTTAGATTCTTTTTATATCATAATAGAACGTTTGTTTGTGGTATTCTTACAAATTGCCCTTTCTATACTCGTTTTGTACGCCGTCTTAAAAAGGAAATTTTCATATGTTCTGCTTGCCATACTCATACATGCCGCAGTAGATTTTCCTGCTGTCTTTTACCAAACAGGTCATTTAACTCAATTATGGATAATTGAAGCATATTTAGCTGTTACTGCTTTTCTTTCACTTATTTTTATAAAAAAATCAAAGCACTGGTTTTAAAGATAGTTAAATATTATACAAAAAGTCCTCATTTAGTGGGGACTTCTTTAATCTCAAACTCTAAAAAATTTGGCTGAATGTTATTGGTAGTAGTTGTAATATCAGTGGCTACGTTACTTACTCATTATAATAATTAAAAAACTACCTATAAATCTGGTTGACATTTCCTAAATTTTTCTTTAATATTAAATTGTAAACGCTTTCAATTATTGGGGTGATATGTATGTGTGAAGCAATAAAAGATACTTTTACAACTAAAGCGGAAATTATTTCTGCTCTTTTGGATCAAAATGTTTTTAAAATGCCTGATGGAAGACAGTTTTATGAGGCTACTGAAAAAGAATTAGAGCATATACTCTATTCCAAAACCACTGAGGACCATTACTGTTAATAAGATATGTTTATACATTAAAAAGACCTTAGCCAATCAAGGTCTTTTGTTTTTTTGAATACAGCTCCTTTTTTATACAAATGATAAAAGAAAAGCTCGGCTTTATAATGGCAATGCCGAATCATATTCCGATATTATTCTGTCTGGAGAAAGGAGCTCTTACATATGAAGGAAGATAAAGAAAGCTCTTGTATTGAAGAAGGCGACTATGTTAATCATATGTTAATTGAACAAATTACACGTATTTGTGTACAAGAAGAAGAAGAGCGTATAAAAGAAGAAATAGCAAAAAGTCACCAGAAACATTAATTTTTTCTTCCTATCCAATACGTAAAAGCACGTTCATCTTATTTTGATGAACGTGTCAGACTGTCGACAAAAAGG
>NZ_NUMC01000149.1:0-3818 GCF_002577655.1 Bacillus sp. AFS040349
AATTAATATTGACAAAAACATCGTATTTATAACATATTAACTAGATTAATCTCGTTAAAAACACATGTTAACATACTTACATTTGAATTGCCTACATATCAAGAGGGAAATTTACATTATATCAACAATTACACAAGTTAATATTCGATATTAACATATTAACAAGTAAACATTCGTAAATGATTTCCATAAAAAAAGGATAAAAAATTTGATATAGTTGATAGATTTATCCTGAACCATGATTATTTTTATAAGTAATAGTTTTTTAGGTAACGTCAAATAGCCTAGTAGAAATTGGATTTTTTTCATATCACTAGGCTGGCTATTTTAAATTATAGTAGAAAGCAGCGGTTTACTTCCAGTTAGTTGGAATTCGCGTATTTTGGCATCATGGATATATTCGTATGGAATATCTTTAATAGCATTTTTGAACTGCTTTCTAAACACTTTCCTAAAGAAACCACCAATTGTATATATCTTAAAGTGACCTAATCGCTCTTTTTCCCGTTGTATATGTTCAACCACGCTATCAAGCGTATTTAGGAAGAAGGATCTCAACCATTTATCTCTGTATTTGTAACTATTATCATCCTCGTCGATTAAATGGTAAAGAAATGACACTACTTCTTGTTTAAAAGCGATCATTATATCTTTCTTATCACGAGCTTTATATTTAATTTGCAGTTCATCTAAACGATATGTAAGTTCTTGTGAAAATTTTGCTAATAAACGATTTACTTCAAACTCATCAGTATCTTCAATTACACATTCAGGTTTTAAGGAGAAGTTAATCTTTTTAATCCAAACCTGCTCTTTACGATAAGAAAGACCTTCAAATTCAATATCAAAAAGAGCTTCAAGAATCTCAAGTACTTTTCGAACATCTTTGGCTTTTTTATTAAGCTTCTTTTTTAAGGTTGACATTTTTCGAGATTGCTTTAATTTATCTAGTGAGATCATCCCTATGTTAGACATACTGGTTCTAAACTGGTTAAAAAGAGATAAAAGCAGTTCAATACCTTCTGGATTAGAAGTACGTACAAACTCCGCCAAAATGTTTGTGTCAAAAAGAGCATGCGGAACAAGAAGGTAGTTTAATTTTACGCCTTCTCTTTCGGGAGTATTTAATCTTTCAACATCTTTCAGAACCAAAACTGGTAAATCGTTTTGGATCTCTTCTTTAACAAAATGGAACTTCTCTAGAAACTTTTTCCCACCATACAATGAGGTATAAGGAATGTCTAACTTTCTAGCCCAGTATGATAAGTTATATTCTTTCAAAATCCCTCTTGGATTGTTTTCAATGTGCATTTGTTTTAGCATAGTTAAATAGACTACATATGCAGAGGCAGTAGGTTTATCAAAGGATTGATCTTTAATATATCTGAATTCATCTAGAATATGTTGGTGCATTCTAAATCCATCAATTTTTATCTTTCCCATAGACATGTTCATACCTCCTTTATGTAGTGACTTGATGATAGAGCTGTTTAAATTTTTTCTTATAGTAAATGTCTATCATATAAATTCTATCGGCTAATTAAATTAGTCTGTTTTTAGAATTTAGTAACCATTTGTAGAAATATTTACTAATATGCAGTATTATAGCAAATCGGTTGTGCACAAAAATCCCTTTTTAATTAAGGACTTGTGCACAAAGATGCACAACCCTTGAAACTATACGTAACAAGGGTTTGAAAAAAAAGTCGAAAAAATTTATGTTCACTCAAACGTCATTAATTCGTGCACATTCGAGCATGTTAACGTCATAGCTTCATCAGTATGTGCACAGAAATAACTGAGATATCGTTGATATATCAAGGGTTTTAGAGAATTTGAGACTATAAATTGTGCATGTTAACGTCATATATATTAATTTTATTAGTAGAATTTATGTGCAAGGAGACGTCACTAATTCACAATTGTGCAGGTGAATAAAGACAGTTTGATATCACTTTAATGATATATATTTAACTCTTGTTCATAATAACGACGTTTTAGAGTCTGATTGTGCACAAAAAATAAGTCCATAAAAGGTTGGTAAATCAAGATTTTTCATCTAATGAGTATAGATAGGAGCAAGGAAACGTCAGTAGTTCACATTTGTGCACATAGGAGCAAGCAAACGTCAGTAGATGTATTTCTGTGCACATAGGAGCAAGGAAACGTCACTAATATCACCTTGTGCATGCACAATTTCATCCTGTGCATGCACATAGGAGCAAGGAAGCGTCATTAATTCACAATTGTGCATCTGTTGGGTTATAAAAAAATTTGATCGAAAACACGTATTGATCAATACAGGTTCTCTAAATATTTAATAAGTTGTTGCTTTAAAATAAAGTTTAATCAAATTGATGCTATAACCTTGATATAAAAACAAATAAAAAGAGTATGTTTTGAAAAAAGATTGATCAAAACATACTCTTATAGTATTTTATCTGTTTATTCGTTTATAAAAAACTTTGATCATTTTCTAGTGAATCATCCTCAACAACAGCGCTTTGTTTATGATGATTGTGAAATTATTCAGTTAAAACTTTTATTTCTTTAGCTAAAACTTCTCTACTTTCTACACTCTCGTTAATGTCATTTGGAATTTTCAGAACGATATTAACATGTTGACTTTCCCGTAAATCTTGTATATCCAATTTTTGATTATCTGTTCCAATAATTATAGACTGTTCATTAAGTTGAACTGTACATAGATAAGCTATTGCTTCTATATTGCCTTTTTTATTTCTATTTACTGCATTAGAACATTCGACCACTACTGTATAGTTACCAATGGTTTCAATAACACCTTGAAATGAAGTTATTTCATCTGTACAAGTACAAGCACTTATTATCAATAACAACATTAAATTGACTCCATAAAAACACTTATTGAACTTCATTTAATGATCACCCCTATTAATTAGACGAAATAATAAAAAAGGGGTTTCGTTTTTATTACCTGCCTTCATTAAGTATTATAGGCAGAGCTGGATCTTCATCTCTTGCGCTTTTATTGTTGAGGTTTATATTATATATTTATCTCTTAATGCATTAACGTTGTGAGAGGGCTTAACTCATTATTATTGCTTCCTAAAATGTTATTTAAGATTTAATGTAATATATTCTGCTGTATAGGGGTCAAATTGAAAATGGATTAATACCCCATCTTTCATCCCTTTAATAGAATAATAAAGTTTATCATTATTATCACTTATAGTTTTAGAATGATTTTCTATAATTTCCACTTTCTCTTTTTGCTTAATAGTACCTTGGGCTTCTGAATAGGTATAATCAGGTTTAGTTGTAATATAGATTATAGGGACACATATCAACAAGATAATTGAAATATATGTTGTAATTTTACTCATAGTTGACTTGGCAAGATCTAAGTCAACTATTGTGAAAAACATCCAAAAAATTACTGCAATTAGTACTGGTACTAAGGTATTAAACATTGTTATATAAACATATTTTTGTGAGTTCAAATTTAAGAAAAGTAATTCAAGAACTCCAATTAACACTACTAAAAAAATAATAATTAGCCTCTTAGCTCTCATCCTATCACTTCCACCAATAAAATTCTTATAAATAACTTTCATACAAAATGTCTATTCCTTAATATTTTAGTGGTTTCAGAAATTTTAATATATATCAGTTTTAGTGGAATAAGAACCATTACTTTCCTTTATGAATTTTATTTATTGATAAGTAAGCGACAAAGCTACATATAGCAAAAGAAGAGATACCTTAATTTAAGACTCAATTTAAACCATTTATTTCTTACATTTAGGAACTCAGTCCTCAACAATCTGGCCATTATC
>NZ_NUMC01000014.1:0-41218 GCF_002577655.1 Bacillus sp. AFS040349
AAATCTTTTGACACTACCAAAATTAATAAGTGATAAAACCGAAAGGGATCTTTTCTCAATCTTTGCTCATTCATAGGTATGTTGCGAACAAGCAACTTATGCCTTTTAAACAAAAATATTGAAGGAGAAGCTAAATGATTACAATTACTTTAGAAGAAGTAACAAAGGATAAAATGAAAAAGGTGCAAGAAATTGTCCTCTCGAACAAAATCTACAATGCTTTAGAAAATGGGAAGGAAACTCGATCAATGAAGATCAATGAAAGAAATGAAGGAAGAGTTTCTGAACCCAGCTACATATAGCTATTTTATAAAAGCTGATCAAGACTACATTGGCTTAATCGACTATTTACCTGAAAACCCGAAGGACCACTATCCTTGGCTGGGATTGCTTATGATTCATGAACAGTGGAAAGGAAAGGGCTTTGGAAAAAGAGCTTATCACCTTTTTGAGCAAAGTATTAAAAATTCAGGAAAGCAAGCAATCAGACTAGGTGTATTAACAAACAATAGGGATGCAAAAATCTTTTGGGAATCATTGGGATTTATCTATTATGAGACGAAGCCGTTTAAAGATGGAAGAGAAGTAGATTGCTATGAGAAAAAATTAAAAAACTGACTCATGGACAGTAACGTAGTTTAAATAAGCGGAGTTTTTCCGGTTAGATTGAAGCATTGAACACAGTTGGGAGATATAACCGGAATTTCTCCGGTTAAGCAAAGTAAAATTGCCCATTTTCATCCTTTTTAATGAAATAGGCGGAATCTTTCCACCTATTTCACCTTTTTTTCGTGATAATTCCTCTTTAAGAGGAATTTATCCGTTTATCTTCTGGAGATTCTTTAAGATCTGAATATCACTTTTATAGGTGCTGATCTTGGTATAAAAAATGCTTGGAGCATATTTGTCTCCAAGCATTTTTCTTTTCTAATATACTTGCCAAATTGCTTTTTAATCCAAGTGCAATAATTAAACAAAAGCAATGTTAATTCGAATTTGTACTTCAAAAACCGAGCTTGTTACAATCACAGAGTCAGTTTTTTACTTATTAAACCGAAAAATAATCATTCAATTTAGAAGTACTTAAGATGTTTCCAACGAAGAAAGAACCAAACTCTCCGTAACGAGCACTAACTTCATCAAATCTCATTTCATAAACAAGCTTTTTGAACTGAAGAACATCTTCAGCGAAAAGAGTAACTCCCCACTCATAATCATCAAAGCCCACAGAGCCTGTGATGATTTGCTTTACTTTACCAGCGTAAGAACGACCAATTAAGCCGTGGCTTTTCATCATATCGCGGCGCTCTTCCATTGAAAGCATATACCAGTTGTCATTGCCTTGACGGCGCTTATCCATAGGATAGAAACAAGCGTATTTTGCTTCTGGTAGTTTTGGATAAAGACGAGCACGAACATGTGGATTTTGATAAGGATCTTCATTGCTTTCACCAGCTAAGTAATTACTTAGCTCAACAACAGAAACATAAGAATAAGCAGGAATCGTAAATTCAGCAAGAGTTGTTTTATTAAACTCAAGCTCAATTTCAGTTAGCTCTTCCATTGTTGGACGCAGAATCATCATCATGAAATCTGCTTTTTGACCAGTAATGGAATAAAGAGCATGACTTCCTTGCTCCGCATCTTGGGCAACGCCCCATTTTTCTAGTAAACCTAAAAACTCATTGATGGCAGCCTCACGCTCATCATTAGATAACAGCTTCCAAGCAGACCAATCAACAGTACGGAAATCATGTAAACAATACCAGCCATCCAAGGTTTGTGCTGCTTCACTCATATATATTCACTCCTATTTATGAATTCGTTATGTACACATTTACTATATCATATCTTGTCCATTTCACCATGGTAATAAAACTTGAACAACAAAGAGTAAATTCTTAGGATTAGTGGAAAACTCCAAAAGTGGAAGCGAAGAATTTAACAGATTTTTTTGAAATTAAAAAAATTTAGATGTAAGCGTTACAGTGTGACAGAACGGTTTGAAATTAAGAATAAGTGGAGTATCCTAGTTAAGGAAGCATTTCTCTTACATACTCAAGGAGGTTTTTTTGTGTCAGATTTATTTGCGACATTAAAAGAAAAAGTTAAAGGACAAGGAATTAAAATTGTTTTTCCTGAAGGTTTAGATGAACGAATTTTAACAGCTGTAAACCGTTTAGCTGGTGAAGGAATTCTGCAACCAATCTTAGTTGGTAACGAGCAGGAAGTAACAAATAAAGCAAAAGAATTAAACTTAACTTTAGACGGTGTAAACATTTATGATCCAAAAAACTATGCAGAAATGGACGAGCTGGTTGCTGCATTTGTTGAAAGAAGAAAAGGAAAAGCAACGGAAGAAGATGCACGCAAAATCCTTTTGGATGAAAATTACTTTGGAACAATGCTTGTTCATCTAGGAAAAGCTCACGGACTTGTAAGTGGTGCAGCACACTCTACAGCTGACACTGTACGTCCAGCTCTTCAAATTATCAAAACAAAAGAAGGCATCAAAAAAACATCAGGTGTTTTCATCATGGTACGTGAAGATGAAAAATACGTTTTTGCCGATTGTGCAATCAATATTGCTCCAGATAGTCAGGATCTTGCAGAAATCGCAATCGCAAGTGCAGAAACAGCGAAAATGTTTAACATTGATCCACGTGTAGCCATGCTAAGCTTCTCAACAAAAGGATCAGCAAAATCACCAGAAACAGAAAAAGTGTCACAAGCTGTTGAAATCGCAAAAGGCCTTGACTCTAGCATCGTACTGGACGGCGAATTCCAATTCGACGCAGCATTTGTACCTTCAGTAGCTGAAAAGAAAGCACCAGACTCAGTGATCAAAGGTGATGCAAACGTATTTGTCTTCCCAAGCCTTGAAGCTGGAAACATCGGCTACAAAATCGCTCAACGCTTAGGAAACTTCGAAGCAGTCGGCCCAATCCTACAAGGATTAAACAAACCAGTAAACGACCTATCACGCGGCTGTAACGCAGAAGATGTTTACAAATTAGCGTTAATCACAGCTGCACAAGCTTAAAAGATGAATGATGAGACGTGAATTCTATTAAAGGATTTGCGTCTTTATTATTTGGGGGGAAGATTGTGAGGGAGATGGTAAACGACAAAATGGAGAGAGATTAGAGAGGAAATGTCGTTCATATTTGCAATGAAGACTAAAATAGCAGGTGATCAAAAGGGAAACAGTCTTCATACTCATGATGAAGACCAAAAGCGCAAGAATAAACCGAGAAAACGTACTTCATAACCATAACCAAACCATAACCAAAGTTTGAAAACCCCATCCACCACCCTTACCCTTTCACATCACAAACCTATTCATTTTTGAATAACAACAAGTACACTCACTATTGTAAGCTTATACACCCAAAACTCCTATGTTAGAAAACATAACATCAAACATGCACTCAAAAATCCTATATTGCAAGATGATACAAGGGGCAAATTAGAATTTGCAACAACACTATCCCTAACTTGGCATGGTATTTGCATTAAAACTAGTAAGCTATCAAAAAACAAGGAGTGATTATTATTAAGGACTTATTTATAAACGGACAGTGGTTGGCCGGAGAGGGAACTCAGCGGACGGTTATAAATCCAGCGAAGGGTGAGGTCATCACTACAGTAAATGAAGCTAGTAGCGAGCAAACAATTCATGCAATATCAGCAGCTAGACAGGCTTTTGATCAATCTGATTGGGCGACAAATCTAGAAAAGCGTACCGCAGCATTAACTCATTTAGCCCAACTATTGGAAGAGTCAAAAAATGAGTTTGCTAAAATCGAATCGGAAAATACAGGAAAACCCTTCCGAGAAGCAGAGATCGATGTGGAAGATGGTGTTAGCTGTATTCGTTATTACGCTAAATTAATTCGTGAAACGAAGCCTCAAAAAATAGAAATGAGTGATGGAACGGTAAGTGAGGTCATTCAAGAACCAATTGGTGTTTGTGGGTTAATTGTACCTTGGAATTTTCCACTTTTACTAGGGTTGTGGAAGCTGGCACCAGCATTGGCAGCAGGAAACACAGTTGTGTTTAAACCTTCTGAAGTAACTCCATTATCTTTTCTAAAGTTGACAGAATTAATTGCTGAAACAGATATTCCTAAAGGAGTGTTTAACTTAATCCTTGGAGATGGTGCTGTTGGAGTGACCGTCGTTGAAAGTGAGGATGTTGATAAGATCTCCTTTACAGGCAGCTCGATCACAGGCAAAAAAATTAATGAACAGTGTGCAAGTTCTCTCAAACGGGTATCTTTGGAGCTCGGTGGAAAATCTCCTCTAATCATCTTGGCTGATGCCGAGCTTGAGAAGGCTGTTGAGTGGGCTATGTTTGGAGCTTTTTTTAATCAAGGAGAAGTATGTGTGGCATCTTCAAGAATTCTTGTTGATGAAAAAATATATGAAGAATTTCTACAAAAGTTTGTTGAGTACACATCTAACATTAGAATTGGCGACCCGGAGCAAGAGCAAACGGAACTAGGCTCATTAGTGTCGGCTCAGCATTTAGAAAAAGTCCAGCACTATATATCGACCGGTCTGGAAGAAGGGGCGAACATTGCTTATGGAGGAAAAAGAATCGAACGTCCAGGTTACTTTATCGAGCCGACGATTTTCACAAATGTCGAGCAGCAAATGAAAATTGTTCAGGATGAAATATTTGGTCCTGTTGTAACGGTTCAAACCTTTAAAAATGAAGAAGAAGCAATTCAACTGGCAAATGGGACAAAATTTGGTTTAGCAGGAGGAATTTTATCCTCTGACGCACAAAAGGCAAGGGAAATTGCCTCGAAAATTAAGGCGGGTACAATCTGGATTAATAGCTACCATACTCCTTATATTGAAGCGCCATGGGGAGGATTTAAACAAAGTGGTATTGGCAGAGAGTTGGGTCCACAAGGCTTAGCTTCATTCACAGAAACAAAGCATGTAAATATATCAGAAAGAGTCGGGCAGCTTGGTTGGTATAGCTTTAAAAATAACTAATTTTAAGGGGATGAGTGCATGGCAAAGGTTTTAGAGGGATTTGGAAGAGACAGTATTTTACCAACAAAGAATAATGAAAGAACCATGGGTTTGTTTAGTACGTTTGCCCTTTGGCTCGCAGCCAATGTTGTCATTACGTCAGTTATGACGGGGATGATGTTTTTACCTGATATTTCGTTCAAAGATGCTGTTATTGCTATTTTACTAGGCTCTGCAATTGGAGCTATACCACTAGCAATGACAGGCTTAATTGGAACGCGTACAGGACTTCCTACGATGGTCATTACGAGAGCTTCTTTCGGTCAAAAAGGAGCTGTTCTCCCGGCTATTGTTAATACGATTATCTTGGTTGGCTGGAGCTGGATTCAGGCTTATATGGCGGGACTGAGCTTAAACTATGCTGTGAATTATGCATTTGGTTATAGCAATATTAATCTATTTGTTATTCTTACGGAAATCCTTGTTGTTGCAATTACGATCTATGGTCATAAAGGCGTAGAAAGTATTGAAAAATATGTGTCTATTGCAATGCTAATTTTGTCTGCACTCGTTTTTTATAAATTATTTACAAGCTATGATGCCGGGGCACTTGTCACGATGACACTAAGTGAAAATCCAGCTCTAACAGCTGTTATCGCGTTTGATATCGTTGTGGCAACAGCATTTTCTTGGATGTCATCTGTTTGTGATTTTAATCGTTATTGTAAAGATGGGAAAAAAGGGATGATCGGTACATTCGCTGGTTATGTAGTAGCTTCTTTAATTGCAATGGGGATGGGAGCTGCGGTTAGTGGATTTAGTATTATAAATGGAATGGAACAAACATATGACCCAACTGTATTATTGACTCAATATGGATTTGGATTAGTGGCTTCGATTGTTGTTTTCTTCTCAGTTTTATCAACAAATGTTATGGCTTTATACAGCGCGACCATGTCATTTATGAATGTTTTCACGAAGTTTGGCTTTTGGAAGCCTGGCTTAATTTTAGGGATAATCTGTACACTTGGTGCGTTAATGAAAGAAGCATTAATGACAAATTTCTTTGATTTTGTCCTGCTAATTGCAACACTTTTTATCCCAGTATTTGCAATCGTAATTGTTGACTTCTTCATTTTGAAAAAAGGCCGTTATGATGCGGAGGAGCTTGTGTCAAACACGAAAAAATTATATCAATACCAAAGCGGAATCAACTATGTTGCGTATGTATCTTACATTGCTGGAGCAATATTTGCCTTTTATTTCACTTACATTAAACCATTAAGTGTAGGATCCACTATTTTAACATTTGTTTTCTCTGGAGTTGTATACGGGGCATTCATGTATGCAACAAAGCAGGTAACAAAGCCGAACTTAACAGATGAAGTATCAAATACGAGATTGGATGTGTAAGAGTCAGGATGAACATAGGGATTGTGCAATCACAATATACGAATGGAAATAAACAAAAAAATCTGGAGAAAATGGTCGAGCAAGTAAAATCATGTAAAAATAAATATCAGAATGTTGAAATAATTATATTTCCTGAGCTGTGTTCAACAGGTTATTTTTTAACAAAAGAATTACTAGATGTAGCTGATTCTGCAGATGGAGAACATTTTCAAATCATGTCAGAGGTCGCAAAACAAGAAGAAATCACCATTGCTTACGGGTATGTTGAAAAAGGAGACACTAACATGATCTATAACTCTTTAATGGTGACTAACTCATATGGTGACAAAATCGCAAACTACCGAAAAATTCATTTAACCCCCCTTGAAAAGAAGTTTTTTACAGCAGGATCAGAAATAGTGGTTGTAGAATCTGAAATAGGAAAGTTTGGTTTGATGACATGTTGGGACCTAGCTTTTCCTGACTTAGCAAAGGCTCTAGCTCAAAAAGGGGCAGAAGTGATTCTTGCCCCAAGTGCATGGGAATCTCCACATCATGAGCCTTATGAACTGTTTGCGAGGGCTAGAGCCATTGATTATACAGTCTTTATAGCAACCTGTAACCATATTGGCCTTTCTAATGATCTTGATTTTTTTGGAAAATCAGCCATTTATGGGCCAGATGGCAAAGTAATGGTCAAATCAGAGGAAAAGGAAGAAGCGATTTTATTCGCATCACTTGATACTGACCAAAGAAAAGAGCTTCAAGAGTCTTTTTTCACCATGCAAGCAGACTTTCGCGATGATTTATTCAAAAGGTAGGAGATAAACATGAAAAAGGTCGTTGATCTATCCATATCCATTACAGAACAAACCCCAATCTATCCGGGGGACCCAGAGCCATCACTGAAGCCTGCTGCGACATTTGAACGAGACGGCTACAATGTTAGTTTATTAAAAATTGGCTCACACACTGGAACACATGTTGATGCCCCGTATCACTTTAATAACGATGGTCAAAAAATTGATGAGGTGCCGCTTCGGCAGTTTATGGGCAGAGGAATTTTGTTTGATGTAACGGGCAAAAACAAAAAAGAGGCCATTATATTAGAAGATATTATGGAGAAGTTACATCATTGTCAGGCAGGAGATATTGCCTTATTTCATACAGGCTGGTCAAAATATCTTGGTCAGCCAGCTTATTATGAACATCCTTATCTAAAGCCTGAGGTCATCGTGGAGTTATTAAGTAGAGGGATAAAAACCTTCTTTATCGATGCTTTAAATATTGATCCACCAGATGGAAGCTCGTTTGAGGGACATGATTTAATCACAAAGGTGAATGGAATCATCGGGGAAAACTTCACAAACTTTGCTCTCATTGATTTTCAAAATCCATTCATTATTGCATTGCCGTTAAAGTTAAAGGGGATTGATGGATCCCCCGTACGCGCAATTGCGATTCAAATGGAAGAATAGATAGGTTGGGGATAGTGGTCCCTGACCTTTTTTTATTTCGAGGGATGAAAAACAAATAGACTGACTATTCAAAAATGAATATACTATACATAGATGAATAACCAAATCTAAAAGAGGTGGTGATACGATGAAGCAAGCTGTGAGCACAACTACTGATGCAGAAGAAATTTTAAACTCCCTAAAAGATGATTTGCTTGTCACAACGGAACAAGGAGTAATTTTGCGCGCCACACAAGCAACAGCAGAAATCTACCAAATTCCTTATGAAAAGCTAATTGGCCGTACAGTTTATG
This sequence comes from Bacillus sp. AFS040349, assembly GCF_002577655.1. Classification (NCBI taxonomy): domain Bacteria; kingdom Bacillati; phylum Bacillota; class Bacilli; order Caryophanales; family Bacillaceae; genus Bacillus; species Bacillus sp. AFS040349. The sequence continues at coordinate 8,153 of NZ_NUMC01000014.1, forward strand.
AGCTGGAAAGTGAAGGAATATTTTCTCCTGCCATCACCCCGATTGTGTTGAAGAAAAAGGAAAAAGTAACGATTGTCCAAAGCACAAATAAAGGAAAAAAGCTCTTAGTCACAGGCATTCCTGTTGTGGACAAAAGGGGTGAAATTCACCGAGTTGTTAGTTACTCACACGACGTAACGGAACTATTAACGATGAAAAGCTATTTATCAAAAATGGAAGATGAAATGACGCGTGTGAAAGACGAGATTCAATCGTTAAAGAAGGAACATCTCTCTGCAGATGGCCTAATTGCTGAGGATAAAAAAATGAAAATGACGCTGCAAATGGCGAAGCAGGTGTCAGATGTTGATGTGAATGTTTTATTGTTAGGAGAGTCTGGTGTTGGAAAATCGTTAATTGCCAAATACATACATAACCTAAGTCCTCGAAAGAAAAAGCCATTTATCGAGGTGAATTGCGGGGCCATTCCCCAATCCTTATTCGAAGCGGAGTTCTTTGGTTATGAAGCTGGCTCCTTTACCGGTGCAAATAGAAGTGGAAAAATGGGCCTTGCAGAGCTAGCAGAAGGTGGAACGCTTTTTCTAGATGAAGTAGGCGAGCTTTCTCTTGAAAATCAAGTAAAGCTTTTAAAACTCATTCAAGAAAAGCAGTTTTACCGCGTAGGTGGGACAAAACTAAGAAAAGTGGATTTCCGATTGCTTGCTGCAACAAATCAACATCTTCAAGAGTTGGTCGAGCAAAAGCTATTTCGAGAAGATTTATATTTTCGGCTAAATGTTGTACCGATTCATGTTCCGTCGTTACAGGAACGAAGCGGAGATCTTGTGCCACTTATCTATTATTTTTTAGATTATTTTTCTCAAAAATATCATCGAACAAGAGAATTGGATGATGCCGTCATGGAGCATCTAATCACCCATAAATGGAAGGGCAATGTTCGCGAGTTAATGAACTTAATAGAGCGGCTCGTTGTGACTACTCCAAGTCAGTTAATTTCTGTAGATAATTTGCCAGAATCCTACCGATCAGAAAGCAATTCTGACATTGTTTATCATTTAGAAAGTAACTCGTTAAAAGAAATTTTGGAAAAAGTCGAGAGTAAGGTGTTTCAACAGGCAAAGGAAAAATTTATCACCACCACAAAAATCGCTGAAAAGCTTGGTATCAGTCAACCAACAGCGGTGAGAAAGTTAAAAAAATATCACATAGATTAATAGGTGGCACGGATTTTGCATGACAGATAATGTCATGCTTTTTTCAATTTGTTCATATTAAAACTTAAGATAAAAAGGAGTCGGTTCACAATGTATCAACCAAAAGATTCTTCCCAATCACCGCGTTTTTCTGGAATTCGAACATTTATGAGATTAGAACTTCTTCCAACAACAGATTCTGTTGATTTTGTTGTGGTTGGTGTACCTTTTGATACAGCAGCCACAAACCGAGTGGGGGCACGTTACGGCCCGCAGCATATTCGTAATTTTTCTGTTTTATTAAGACCTTATAATCCTGATCAGGATATTAATATTTTTGATTATTGCTCTGGTGTGGATTACGGTGATATTGATATTGTTCCTGGTAATGTGCTGAGAACGTATGACAGAATGCAGCAAGGATTAAAACCGATTTTAGATAAAGGAGTTGTGCCGATTATTTTAGGAGGAGACCATTCCATTTCATTAGGAAATTTACGTGCTTTTCATGAAAAATATGGCCCGGTTGCATTGGTTCATTTTGATTCACATGGTGATACGTGGGATCATTATTATGGTGAAAAATATACACACGGAACACCATTCCGTCGTGCAGTTGAGGAAGGGTTACTAGATGTGGATCATTCCATTCAAATCGGAATGCGCGGTCCTTTATATGGTCCAGGTGATATCCAGGATGCTAAAGACTTAGGCTTTGAAGTAATCACGATGAGTGAAACAAGGAAGCTCGGTCAAGAAGAGGTCATTCGTCGTATTCACGAACGAGTAGGAAAAGATCGACCTGTTTTTGTAACCTTTGATATTGATTTTGTGGACCCTGCTTATGCACCTGGTACTGGTACGCCAGAGGTGGCAGGTCCAACGAGTCACGAAGCATTAGAATATGTGAGAGCACTTGACGGTCTTAATTTAGTTGGATTTGATCTTGTTGAAGTGCTTCCTGCCTATGATCATGGAGAAATCACTGCTGCATTGGCATCAGCTGTAGCATTTGAGATGATTAGCTTAGTTGCGTTAAAAAAACGAAGATTAGCAGAAGGAGCTTCAGAAGAACAAGTAGAGGTGAATAACGGGATTTGGAAATGAAAATGAGGATAGAATGAAGACTAATAGTGGTATAATGAATGAACGAAACTGTTTTAAGGAGTAATTCATCATGACCAATCTATTACCTTCCTCTTTAATCCATCAGCCACAGTGGAGGATCATTGATCAATCAAGCCTGGGACCGCAATTTGATGCGAAGCACTCGTTTGCAATTGACGACACTTTGTGTGCAAGTGTTGGAAAAAATGAGTCACCAGCAACGGTGAGAACGTGGGTGCATCATAAAACGATTGTGCTGGGAATACAAGATACCAAGCTTCCATATTTAGAGGAAGGTGTACAATTTCTCAAAAACCAAGGATATCATGTGATTGTTCGAAATTCTGGAGGCCTTGCAGTTGTATTAGACAAGGATGTATTAAATATATCGCTTATTTTTCCTGATAGTGAAAAAGGAATTGATATTGATCGCGGCTATGATGCGATGCTTGATTTAATTAAACTGATGCTGAAAAAATACGATGCCAATATTGAAGCACGTGAAATTGTTGGCTCTTATTGTCCTGGCAGCTATGATTTAAGTATAAACGGTAAGAAATTTGCAGGAATATCGCAAAGAAGACTGCGCGGTGGAGTTGCTGTTCAGATTTATCTTTGTGTAACAGGGAGCGGCGAAGAAAGAGCTGACCTTATTCGTCAGTTTTATGAGCTTTCTTTAAGAAATGAACAAACGAAGTTTACGTTTCCAGTGATTAAACCGGAAACGATGTCTTCACTTAGTGATTTACTTCAAGTAGAGCTAACGGTTGAAAAGATGTTGTATGAACTGCTACTTACGTTGAAGGAACATAGTCAGGAGCTAATTTCATCTTCTCTTACAGTGGATGAGCAGCTTCTATTTCAACAAAATTTGGTGCGAATGATCGATCGCAATGAAAAAGTATTTAAGAGTTAGCTGACTTACTCAGCTAACTCTTTTTCGTATGCATCTAGTTTTTCTAGTATTCTTCTTTTCCGGTACAACATAATTGCTGTTTCTGATAAATCGTGAATCATAGAGCGATTTGTTAGTGCCCCGAATACGATGCCTGCGATTGGAACCATTTGAAGTAGTTTTTTCCACCCAAATTGATCGCGGTATGTGTAAACAACCTCACGCCAGCCTTGAAGCTGTGAAATCATTTCATTATTTGTGCTTTCACTTCGTTTGTAGAATGATGATAATTCATTTAATATCGCCTGTTTTCCAACAATATCGGCAGAAGAAAACTGAAGGCATTTTACAATGAAAATCCGTTCCTCGCGTTTACTAGGATCATATCCATATGTGATTGCTATTTCTTGAAGCGTTTTTAAGGAAAGACCGAGTAGAACAGGAATATCAATGGCGAGGGTGAAAATTCCGCCAACCCCTGTTGTAGCTCCTTGAATGGTCGCGAGCTTGCTTCGATTTGACTTTAACTCTGCGCCTACTTCATCCATCGTTGAGAGGGGAAGAGTGGAAATGTCGGTAAGTGTTAAAGCTTCGTTACCAGCCTTCTTTCTCAGCTTTCCTAACACAAGTTTTTCCTGTGTTAAATATTGTCCACCTGTTTGGACGAATTGCCCTAATTCATCTAAAAGAACACCAATCTTTTTTTGAATAAAAGCTGGAGTGATTTTATCTAATAGCTTAAAAGGAAGGCGACCAATTCGCTCCCAAAACCAAACCCCTTTTTGATCCTGCTCCCATTTTTCAATGATCTTTAATTCTGATTGCAGCCAATATTGATTTTCCATGTTAAACCAACCTTTTCACTTGATATGATCACTATATACGAATGAAGATTCAATAGAGTTTCATGAAAGTTTTATAAAATGTAAAAAGACGTGGTTATCACGTCTTCAACTAGAACTATTCAGCCATTTTCTCTAAATTTCCATTGCGATCCATTTTAAATGTAGTTGGCACTGTGCGGTCTTCTTCATCAAATAGAACAAGCTTTCTCGCGCGGTTCATGATTTTCATTAATGTTTCATAGTCTTCTTGAACGGTAACGGTGTCTTGTTCTAATCTGTTCACTTTCTTTTGTAGTTCATCATTTTGTGAAGAAAGCTCTTGAACTTCACGCTTTAAACGAAGGTTTTCACTTTTTAATGCTTCTGATTGAACGCTGCTTGTTTTATAAGACTGCAAGAATGCAATAACTGAATCCATTGTTAATCTATTAGTTGTAGCTTGAGTTTGGTGGGTGGCAACAGGTTGTTTTACTGGTGCTGGTTGTGCTTGTTTTGTAAATGATGTTGATACATCTTCATCTGCAGGCATTACCTCTGCCATATGGCTTTCTAAAGCAGACATTGACATCATTGATTGCTCTTCTTGTTCATCGAAATCTTCTATATCTCCAGAAGGAGAATCTGGTGTATAAAGTAATTGCTTTTTAACAGGTTGTCCTTTTCCTAAAGCTCTCATTCTTTGTTTACGTTGTTTTTTCGCTAGTTGCAATGCTTTTTCATAGTCGTGACGAACTACAGCATTCCAGCGGAACCCACATGCAGCAGAAGTACGATTTAACTTATCTCCAACTTCTTCAAATGCATTTAACTGTGTGCTGCCTTCACGAACATGTCGTAAAACGGTTTCGGCTAGTAATAAATCATTCTCTTCTGACCATGCGTCTTGTCTTTGTTTCATAAATGTCCAACTCCCTATGTGAAATAAATATTGTTTACTATTAACTGTTACTAAGCATGGACAAGAATGACTTGTTTTATACAATTTTCTTAAGAGGATAGTAGATTTTTTCAAAAACAAATAAATATCCCTGTAAATTGCTGTGAAAATTGGTGACTATCTTTCATTTTTATAATCTACTATAACCATTTTTACTCATGTTTATAAAATGAAATGGAAAATGCAACCGCAGGAGGAAATGAAATATGACAAGAGCCTAGCTTCAGCGTACTTGCATCACAGGTCGAATCAAGGTAAAATGTCTCTTAGTGAAAAAACGGTAGAATTGTACCGTTCGAATAGAAGGGACTGGATAATCGATGGCAAATGAATTTCGAATTTGTGATGATTGTCAAGCAACAAACATTAAAACACTCATACCAAAATTAAAAAAAATAGATTCAGAAGCTACAATAGACATTGCATGTCAATCTTACTGTGGACCAGGCAGAAAAAAAGCATTCGCCTTTGTTAACAACCGTCCACTAGCTGCACTAACAGAAGACGAACTCATCGAAAAGATCGAAAAGAAATTGGGAAAATAACATCACCTTGTGTTAAATGCATGGTGATGTTTTTGTTTGGGGACTGGGTTTTGTGGTGCCTGTCACTCCCCGAAGTTTGTCGAACGGATTTCCGAATTATGGGTGGGATTGTCGAATGGAACCCGATATAATAGATGATGTAGTGATGAGAGAAAGATTAGGTATTAGTGATTAAGTTAGAACGGAAGTGGAAGACAATGAAAAATAGAAAGTTGTCTGAAGAAAAGGTATTTAAGGATCCCGTTCACCGCTATATTCATGTACGTGATAAGCTCATTTGGGATCTGATCGGTACGAAGGAATTTCAGCGTTTAAGAAGAATACGTCAATTAGGGACAACCTATCTAACCTTTCATGGTGCTGAGCATAGTCGATTTAACCATTCATTAGGTGTTTATGAAATTGTGCGCAGAATCGTTGATGATGTTTTTAAAGGAAGACCGGAATGGGATGATGAAGAAAGGCTGTTATGCCTTTGTGCGGCTTTATTACATGATTTAGGTCATGGTCCGTTTTCTCACTCATTCGAAAAGGTATTCCACCTTGATCATGAAGATTTTACTCAGATGATTATACTAGGAGATACTGAGGTAAACTCAGTGTTAAAAGAAGTGGAAGAAGATTTTCCTAAAAAGGTCGCAGAGGTTATTGCCAAAACCTATGAAAAGAAACAGGTTGTTAGTTTAATATCTAGCCAGATTGATGCTGATCGTATGGATTATCTGCAACGTGATGCTTATTACACTGGTGTTAGCTATGGCCACTTTGATATGGAACGGATTTTACGGGTAATGAGACCGCGTGAGGATCAGGTTGTCATTAAAAGCAGTGGTATGCATGCCGTTGAAGATTACATTATGAGCCGATATCAAATGTATTGGCAGGTGTATTTTCACCCGGTTACGCGCAGTGCTGAAGTGATTTTAACCAAAATCCTTCATCGTGCAAAACAACTCCACCAAGAGTTTTATACCTTCAAACATGATCCTATTCATTTTTATTCCTTATTTGAAGAAGAGCTAACTCTTCAGGATTACTTAAAGCTGGATGAATCCATTATTTTGTATTATTTCCAAGCTTGGCAAGATGAAGACGATCTTATATTACGTGACTTATGCTGTCGTTTTATGAACCGTCAGCTCTTTAAATATGTGGAGTTCAATCCAAATGTCCAAATGATGACACTAATGGAGCTTACAACTCTATTTAAAAAGGCTGGAATTGATCCGGAGTACTATCTTGTAGTAGATTCCTCCTCAGATCTGCCTTATGATTTTTACCGTCCAGGTGAAGAAGAGGAACGGTTACCTATTCATTTATTAATGTCTAACGGTGATTTGCGAGAATTATCAAGAGAATCAGAGATTGTGGATGCTATTTCTGGAAAAAGAAGAACGGACCATAAATTATATTTTCCATTGGACTTATTAGAAGACTTTTCAACGAAAAAAGCTGCTAAGAAGAAGATTCTTGAGTTACTGAACTTAGATAAAAAGAAAGAGGAATGATCACGTCCTCATCTTGAGACTAAACATAAATTTTTTAACGATGAAACAAAGAAAGAGTTAGGAGATGACGGGGCATTGATGAAAGAACATGCAAAGCTGATGAAGGTTATTTCATCTGCTGGGGAAATCATTGGTCGGAAAAAACTGCAAAAAATGATTTATATTGCAAAAAAGATTGATCTGCCTTTTTATGAAAAATACAATTTCCACTTTTACGGACCATATTCAGAAGAGCTTACTTTACGAATTGAAGAGCTTTGCAACCTAGGCTTTTTAGAGGAAGTTCATGAAAAAAAGGGTGGATATTTTCAATACAGATATTCCTTAACAGATACAGGAAGTGAATTTCTCGGACACTATGACCTGGACATGCCACCACTCAAGGAATGTATGCTAAACTTAAATGAACAAAGTTCTCGCTTTTTAGAATTAGTCTCAACCGTTTTATACTTTGAAGGACTAACAGAAGAAGAAGTGAAGGAAAAAGTATTCACGCTAAAAAGCAAGCAGCGCTATACAGAAGAAGAAATCGCTGATGCATATGAATATATTAAATCGATTAAAAACCTTGTGAAAAATGAGGCCGTCAAAAATTAATATTTTTGGCGGTTTTTTTATCATCTATTAACGGGCGTGTCTTTTTCATTTTAGGCTAAATATAGTATACTTTAGTCGAACATCTAGTATGTAACATGTTAAGCTAGAAGAATAATGAATCCTCAAGATCTTTCATATAATAGAGTGATTCCTACATACTTTAAAAACCAAAGGGGTTAAAAATGAACGACTTTAGTAGCTTTTTAGCGTTTCCGTTAGAAGTGTTTCCATATGTAATCATTACACTTATGGTGGCTTTTACTCTCCATGAATTTGCTCATGCCTATGTGGCTTATAAATTCGGTGATCCGACGGCAGAGCGGCAGGGGAGATTAACACTAAATCCACTGGCCCATTTAGATCCATTTGGTACGATCCTTATTTTTATAGCAGGATTCGGTTGGGCAAGACCTGTTCCGGTAAATCGTTACTTTTTCAAACGTCCACGCCTGGCAGGTGTGTTGGTTTCCATCGCTGGTCCGTTAAGTAACTTGGTGCTTGCTTTTATAGGAACAGCCATTTGGTATATATTATTAACAACGAATGCTGTTTCTGCACTGCCAGACAATATGGTAACAAGCCTTGAACAGTTTTTTAATATTTTTGTGTCTCTTAATGTGATTTTATTTATTTTTAATTTGCTTCCGTTTCCACCACTGGATGGATACAGAATTATCGAAGATTTAGCACCAACACATATCCGCTCAAAGATGACACAGTATGAGAGCTATGGAATCATTATTTTCTTAATCCTTGTGATTACACCATTAGATGCGTATATTATTCAACCAATATTTGAAGTAGGAAGAGCAATCGTGATGAACACATTCCACTTTTTGCTTAGTCCTTTATTGTAAAAACAAGTTAGGAGGTCCAATATGGAAGAAAAAAAGAAAAAAAGCATTGGCTTTAATATTATAAAAAGTGATCCAACAGACGGACATGGCGGCTTCGGTGTTGGAGCGCTCAGCCTTGATAATGTCTCACCTGTATTTGTTGATATCGAAGAAGGAGAAGCCTTTGTTGATATTGGCGCGATGCATGCAAGAAGTGTCGTGGAAAAGGGAATCAAGTTTCTTAAAACGAAAGAAGAAGTACCAAATGGTAAACCATATTGGTTAGTTTGGGTGACGATTGACCGCAAAACAGATGGTCCTTATTATGCAGGAGTAACAGCCTGTGAAATGACAGTCGATCGCAGCATCAGAAGAGGATACAAATCACTTCCAGAGCATGTAAACCGTATGGATAAATCGATCAAACGCCATATCATCGTTGATCATATGGATGATCGTTCAAAAGAAATTCTTACAGATTTTCTGAAAAAACATGACCCAAATATGTGGGAGAATTCTGAGCAAAAGTTAAAGGACAATTTGAACACAGCTCATTAAATTTGTCCAAAGTGTGAAAATTACGTGAACAAATAAGTAAATTCTTGTGGTTCACTGGGAAAATTAGTAGACTAGATATACAGTTATAAAACTAGGACATAAAAAACCCCGAGCGACTTGTTTGCTCGGGGTTTTTTATTTATTTTATAGATGACTGGTGATATCAGCAATTTTAGGAATATCCGCGATTCTCAGATTTCGCCATCGATTATAAGCACCTCAGTCTAGCCGTCGTTATCTAATCCCACCACTTAAAGTACTTATCAAACCAGCCTTCTTTTTTCTGCTCCTCAGGCTTTTGTTCTTTATCCAAACCATTCAACTCATCGATATGTTCTTCACAATATTGAGTAGGTTCAGTGCCTGCAATAAAGTAGGTTAATCTGCGAACGGGGCAGTCCTTTGTAGCGAGCTTACCGCTAGCTGGATTAATATACACGCCAACCACTCCATCAGGTGGACGGAATGCTTTCACAGACTGTTTGTCGAGAGCTTCTTCCATAAAGGTGGACCAAATCGTTTTTGCGTAGCTACGTTCTTGGACAAGGTCGATTGTTTTGCCTTTATCATACCCTGTCCAGACACCTGTGACGAGTTGTGGAGCCATTCCAATCATCCAGCTGTCTGTTGAGGTTGTACCAGATTTTCCGGCATAATCTCTTGTTAAGGAATCAGCGATGCTGTGTCCAGTGACAGATGTGTAATCATTAATAGAAGTATCAAACATTCCTTTCATCATATGAGTCGTAACAAAAGCAGCTTGCTCATTAAGGACTTGTTCTTTCTCGCGATCTGCTTTGTAAATGACCTCACCTTGTGCATCCTCAATTTTTGTAATAAAGGTCGGTTCTATTTTTTTGCCACCGTTACCGAGAATTCCATAAGCATTTACAATATCAACGAGACGAACAGGTGATGTTCCTAACGCAGCAGATGGATTTTCCTTAATTTTTGTTGAAAGCCCCAGTAATTCACCTGTTTTGATTAGTTCCTCCATGCCGATAAACATATGAGTTTTTACAGCAAAAACATTATCAGACAGAGCGATTGCCTGTAGCATCGTAATAAAGTCATTAGCATAATAGTCGTTGTAGTTACTCGGTTTATAGGTTGCTTTTCCATCATCATAGGCAAAAGAGGTTGGCTCACTTTTCATTTCTGTTGCTGGAGTGAAGCCTTTCATGATGGCTGAATAATAGAGTAAAGGCTTTATTGTTGATCCGGGCTGCCTTTTTGCTTGAATGGCACGATTGAATGGACTTTCTTCATAATTACGTCCACCGATTAATGCTTTAACGTAGCCTGTTTTAGGATCAATCGCAACCATCCCTGTTTGAATGTCAGATTCTTCAGCTATAGTTTTTGCTACAATTTCCTCGGCTTTTTTCTGCATATTTACATCTAATGTTGTATAAATTTTTAAGCCTTGTGTTTGAACAGCTTGAACATCCAAATTTAGTTTATCTGACAGCTCACTCATAGCTGCATCCTGATAATAACCTGCAAATCCTTTATCAACTTTTTCCGTCTTTGTTTTATAAACGAGTTCCGTTGAAACGGCCTCTTGTAATTGCTTCTCAGTAAGATAGCCTTCATTTTGCATCGTATGTAAAATAACATGCTGTCTTTCTTCGGCTTTCTCGCGGTTCACATAAGGAGAGTATAAATTAGGTCCTTTCGGAATACCGGCAAGTAAAGCAGCTTCAGGAAGTGTTAGTTCACTTGCGTTTTTGCCAAAATAGTAATTTGACGCGGCCTGAATTCCATAAACACCATGTCCATAATAAATCGTATTTAAATAACCCTCTAGGATATTATCTTTGCTATAATTCTGCTCCAACCGAATGGTATAGAGAGCCTCATTTGCTTTTCGTTGCCATGTTTTTTCATGCTTTAAAAATAGATTTCGCGCATATTGCTGGGTAATTGTACTTGCTCCCTGGACCTTTGCCATTGCTTTTATATCAGCCAAAGCTGCACCAGCTATCCGCTTATAGTCAAATCCGTTATGTTCATAAAAGCTTTGATCCTCAATGGATATGGTTGCGTTTATAACATGCTGAGAAATATCATCAAGATTAACCCAATATCGTTTTTGTCCATTATGTAATTCTCCTATTTTTGATCCGTCACTTGCATAAATAATCGTTGATTGTGGAACGGATAAAGAGGGAGGTCCTTGCCATTTTGCATATAAAACAATACTTAATATAACTGTCGACAAAAAGACAAGTAATAACAAACTAATAAATGTTATGGCACGTAATGTCTTTAATGTGATTTTAATTCGTTTCGGTGTAATCACATCCATCATGCTCACCTCCTCTACAAGTATTGATTTTTCGAATGAGCATATTGTTAGCCATTATGGGATTTTTTCCGACTTTTTAAACATTTTGAAAAAAAGTCATAGATTTTTTCCTCAATATCTGCTAGATTCATCTATAGTTTGAAGGGACAGGGGGACAGGTTCTGTGTCCCATAAAAATGGGACACAGAACCTGTCCCCTTGTTCCAATTTGAAAGGATGGTTTTACATGAGTGAATTATGGTACACAGAGAAACAAACGAAGAATTTTGGGATTACATTAAAAGTGAAGCAAACGTTACATACAGAGCAAACAGATTTTCAATATTTAGAAATGGTTGAAACAGAAGAGTTCGGCAACATGCTATTTCTTGATGGAATGGTTATGACGTCTCAAAAGGACGAATTCGTATACCACGAAATGGTTGCGCATGTTCCTTTATTTACACACCCAAACCCTGAGAACGTATTAGTTGTTGGTGGTGGAGACGGTGGCGTTATTCGCGAAGTTCTTAAGCACCCACAAGTGAAGAAAGCAACACTTGTTGATATTGATGGAAAAGTAATTGAGTACTCAAAAAAATTCCTTCCTGAAATTGCAGGAAAACTTGACGATCCACGTGTAGAGGTAAAAGTGGGCGACGGCTTCATGCATATTGCTGAAAGCGAAAATGAATATGACGTAATCATGGTTGATTCTACAGAACCAATGGGACCTGCCGTAAACTTATTTACAAAAGGCTTCTATGCTGGTATTTCAAAAGCACTTAAAGAGGATGGTGTTTTCGTTGCGCAAACGGACAACCCTTGGTTCACACCAGAATTAATTACAAATGTTCAACGTGACGTAAAAGAAATCTTCCCAATCACACGTCTATACACAGCGAACATCCCAACATATCCAAGTGGATTATGGACATTCACAATTGGTTCTAAAAAATACGATCCACTTGAAGTCAGTGAAGAGCGTTTTCACGAAATCGAAACAAAATACTACACGAAAGAACTTCACAAAGCGTGCTTTGTTTTACCGAAGTTTGTTAGCGACTTAATTAAATAAAAAAGACAAAGTGAGGGTAAAGCCTCACTTTTTTTAAGAACGGAGGAAAAACTCAATGAAATTTGATGAAGCCTATTCAGGTAATGTTTTTATTAAAAGTCATCCAAGCTATGAAGAAAGTGAAGCTGTAATTTACGGGATGCCAATGGACTGGACAGTAAGCTACCGCCCAGGTTCACGCTTTGGCCCGTCTCGTATTCGTGAAGTATCAATCGGACTTGAAGAATACAGCCCATATTTAGATAAAGAGCTTGAAGAAGTAAAATACTTCGATGCTGGTGACATCCCACTGCCTTTCGGAAACCCGCAAAAAAGCATTGATATGATTGAGGAATATATCGATCAGTTACTTGCAGACGGAAAATACCCACTAGGCATGGGTGGAGAGCATCTAGTTTCTTGGCCTGTGATGAAAGCTATGTACAAAAAGTACCCAGATCTTGCGATTATTCACTTTGATGCCCATACAGATCTTCGTGATGATTATGAAGGTGAGCCTTTATCACATTCAACACCAATCAAAAAAATTGCAGATCACATCGGACCAACAAATGTTTACTCGTTCGGAATTCGCTCTGGTATGAAAGAAGAGTTCCGTTGGGCAAAAGAAGTGGGCATGCACATCTCGAAGTTTGAAGTACTTGAGCCATTAAAAAAAGTTTTACCAACCCTTGCAGGTCGTCCGGTTTACTTAACAATTGACATTGATGTCCTTGACCCTGCACATGCACCGGGGACAGGTACCGTGGACGCTGGTGGTATCACATCAAAAGAACTTTTAGCATCTATTCATGAAATTGCTCATTCAGATGTACGTGTTGTTGGTTCAGATTTAGTTGAGGTTGCGCCAATTTATGATCATTCTGAGCAAACAGCAAACACAGCGAGTAAAATTATTAGAGAAATGATTCTTGGTCTAGTGCAGAAAAAAGGGTAAGAAGAGAGAGGCCCTATATTTTTTACGGGTTCTGTTTACTGTCGTCATTGGACGGTAAAATGTATAGCTAATGGGCACGGCACCGCGAAATGCGGTGCTTTTTGTATGTAATAATGGTCCGTGAACGCTTTTAATTTTAAAAACATTTTGGAATAGGTTTGATTTATAAATACGTATGGTTTTCAAGCAAAGAAGCAATAAAAGCATCCGTAAAAGGTAAATACGAATGCTTTTAGCAAGATAGGTAGGAGAAAACCATCCGATAAACCTAAAAAAAGGTAAAAAGGACGATAAAGGTGAAAGGATATGTAAGAAATATCCACTTTCGTATGATTTTCAAGCAAAGAAGCAATAAAAGCATGCGTAAAGGGTAAATACGAATGCTTCTAGCAAGATAGGTAGGAGAAAACCATTCGAAAAACCCAAAAAAAGGTAAAAAAGACGATAAAGGTGAAAGGATATGTAAGAAATATCCATTTCTGTATGGTTTCCAAGCAAAAAAGCGATAAAAGCATGCGTAAAGGGTAAATACGAATGCTTCTAGCAAGATAGGCAGGATAAAACCATTCGTAAAGCCTAAAAAAAAGTAAAAAAGACGATAAAGGTGAAAGGGTATGTAAGAAATATCCATTTCCGTATGATTTTCAAGCAAAGAAGCGATAAAAGCATGCATAAAAGGAAATGCGAACCCTTTTAGGCAGAATAGTTTTTTTGCTAAGTCCGAAGTTAGGAAAAAGTATATTAAGAGACATTAAACGATCCCATTACGATGCTTTCAGGCTGGTAGCTGAAATAATCTTAACCTTTGTAACACAGCGGATATAAATGTAATATCCTAACTGTTTACAAAAACCTGTCAACAGGATTTTAAGGACAAAAATTTGGTGTAAAATCCATTTTTTAAATATTTATAGGAAATTATTCATAGTAAAGCGGAAGGTCTATTTTTTCTATGAAGCACCTGATAGAGTCTGAAAAATGATATGACCTTTAACCTATTAAAACATCATAAAATCTAATATTGTTAAATTCTCCCTTAATTATGACAAAAAAACACATGATACGATATGTTCGTCAGCAAGCAGTTGATAAGGGAGGATGAAACATATGAAAAAGAAAATCATATTGTCAGTCGTAGCAGGTGCAGCATTATTAATGGCAAATCCAATCGTTGATAAAGCTGATGCGGCTTCAAACACTACACAATCAAAAGTTTACTATTATCAATCTGGTAATGTTGATATGGAGCGCATTAATGCTCTGCTCCAAAAATATTTTAGTAATGTTAAAATTCAACAACCTGAAACAACTACTAAAGAAGAGCAGCCAACAGAAGTAGTGCAGCAGCCAACAACTGAACAGCCAGTTGCTCAAGAACCTAAGGCTGAACAGCCAGCAACTCAAGAGCCAGCAGCTCAACAGCCTACTACACAGCAACCAGCTCAACCAGAACAAACTACCGAGCAAGCAAGCTATCAGCTTAGCCAATACGAGCAGCAAGTAGTGGATTTAACAAACCAAGAACGCGCAAAACAAGGTCTACCAGCGTTAAAAGTTGATCTAACTTTAAGCAAAGTAGCCCGTGAGAAATCATTAGACATGCAAAAAAATAACTACTTTTCACATACAAGCCCAACATACGGCTCACCGTTTGATATGATGAAGAAATTTGGCGTAACATACCGTACAGCAGGCGAAAACATCGCAAAAGGCCAACGCACTCCACAAGAAGTTGTAAACGCGTGGATGAACAGCTCAGGCCACCGTGCAAACATCCTAAGTTCAAACTTTACTCACATTGGGGTAGGGTATGTAGCGGAAGGTAACTATTGGACTCAGCAGTTTATTGGGAAATAAGTTAAGAGAAGCAGCCAGCATTAGCTGGTTGTTTTTTTGTGGTCTTCCAACTCGTTCGACAAACTTCGGGAAGTGACAGGCACCGAATTTTTCTCTCTTGCGTAGTTGCAATGTGTTCTTTATACTATTAAAGTTAAAGGAGAATGATGGAAAGGGAGTGTCTACATGTCAGAAAGCACGCCTATTAGAATCCATGTGTTGTCGGAGATCCAGAATCAACATGATGATGATAAAGAAACGATTGAGGTTTCAACAACAGGTGAATACTTTTTAAAGGGGAAAACCATTTATCTCCGTTATGATGAAACTCATGAACTCGGATCTGTCAAAACAACTGTGAAAATTGCTGATCGTGAGGTTATGGTTATGCGATCTGGTGCGGTTACGATGAAACAGCGTTTTATCGAAGATGAGGTAACACTAACCGATTATGGTACACCATTTGGCAAGCTTCAATTAGAAACATATACAAAATCACTAACAAAAGAAAAAACAGAGCTTGAAGATAAGCTCGTTATTTTATATGATTTGCAAATAGATGAAAATGAAAAGCATGTACATAAACTGATGATTACCTATAAGGAGGAGTATCAATGAATATCGTTGAGCAAGTCAAAGAACGGTTAAAAGATGAAATCAAAGCTTCCGTTTTAAAAGCTGGTTTAGCTGAAGAAGCGCAAATTCCAGATGTATTATTAGAACTTCCAAAGGAAAAGGCACATGGAGATTATTCAACAAACATGGCGATGCAGCTTGCACGTGTAGCGAAAAAAGCCCCACGCGCCATTGCAGAAGCGATTGTTGAGAATTTTGATAAAGAAAAAGGTTCAATTGAAAAAATTGAAATTGCTGGTCCTGGATTCATTAACTTTTACATGAATAATAGCTATCTTACAGACTTAATTCCAAACATTTTAAAAGCAGGCGTTAGCTATGGAGAAATAAACGTAGGAAACAAAGAAAAAGTTCAAGTTGAGTTTGTTTCAGCAAATCCTACGGGTGACCTTCACTTAGGTCATGCCCGTGGAGCAGCTGTAGGTGATTCATTATGTAACGTATTAGCGAAAGCTGGGTACGATGTATCTCGTGAGTATTACATCAATGATGCCGGAAACCAAATTAACAACTTAGCTCTTTCAGTAGAAGCACGCTACTTCCAAGCGCTAGGGAAGGATAAAGAAATGCCTGAGGATGGCTATCATGGGGAAGACATTATTGGCATTGGGAAAAAGCTTGCAGAAGAGTACGGAGATAAGTTCGTTGATCAATCAAGAGACGAGCGCCTAAGCTTTTTCAGAGAATACGGATTAAAATACGAAATGGCAAAGCTAAAAACTGACTTAGAAGAATTCCGTGTTCCATTTGATGTGTGGTACTCAGAAACATCTCTTTACCACAACGGAAAAATTGATAATGCCCTTGTAGCATTAAAAGAAAAAGGTCACATCTATGAAGAAGATGGCGCAACATGGTTCCGTTCAACAACATTTGGTGACGACAAAGACCGTGTATTAATCAAAAATGATGGCTCATACACGTATTTAACACCAGACCTTGCTTATCACAAGGACAAGCTTGACCGTGGCTTTACAAAGCTAATTAACGTATGGGGAGCAGACCACCATGGCTATATTCCTCGTATGAAGGCAGCAATTGAGGCACTAGGCTATGGCAAGGATACTCTTGAAGTTGAAATCATTCAGCTTGTTCACCTATACAAAAACGGTGAAAAAATGAAGATGAGTAAACGTACTGGTAAGGCTGTCACAATGCGTGATCTGATTGAAGAGGTAGGTCTTGATGCTGTTCGTTACTTCTTCGCAATGAGAAGTGCTGATACACATATGGACTTTGACCTGGATCTTGCTGTATCAAAATCAAACGAAAACCCAGTGTACTACGCACAATATGCTCATGCACGTATTTGCAGCATGCTGCGCCAAGGTGAGGAACAGGGATTATCATTTGAAGATAACCTAAAATTAGATGAAATTTCATCAGAAAAAGAATTTGACTTACTGAAAAAACTAGGCGAATTCCCACAAGCAGTAGCGGAAGCAGCTCAAAAACGTATTCCGCACCGCATTACAAATTACATTTATGACCTAGCATCAACACTTCACAGCTTCTACAACGCTGAAAAAGTGCTGGATCCTGAAAACACAGAAAAAAGCCGCGCAAGACTAGGCCTAATGAAAGCAACACAAGTTACATTACAAAATGCATTGACGATCATAGGTGTTTCTGCACCTGAAAAGATGTAAAAAAAGAAATCTGCCTCAGATGAGAGTTGCTCATCTGAGGTTTTTTGTGGGATCGCGGATAAAATCCCAGCATCGCGGATAAGGGTTCGGAAATCGCGGATAAAATCCCAGCATCGCGGATAACGGTTCGGAAATCGCGGATAAGGGTTCGGAAATCGCGGATAAAATCTCAGCATCACGGATAAATGCCCGAAATAGATGATACCCCCTCCAAAAGCACAAGAACCCCCTCAGCTTGCCTAAAGCAAAGCTGAGGGGGCTCATTTTTACCACTGAATCGTATAATTCGAACTCATATTAGGAGTAGACCAAGTATTATTACCATTAGGCTCCCATGCTTTTGCACTTCCATTTGAGCCGACGATTACAGCTTTAAATTCATAGTAACGATTAGCTGCAATATTTGCTGTTCCACGCCAGTCTTTATTTGTGTTATCCCAGGTTAGTTTGATCATGTCTCCATCAGGATTGTTCCACATTCCCATTTCCCAGCGGTTCCCTGTCACATAAACAGTATCCCCGTATGCGGTTGGAGCATTTTTAACGATAAAATTAACTTTAATCGGCTGTAGAGCTAAAATATCTCGAAAGCGGTCCATTTCAGCAGTTTTTGTTCCATTAGACTGAACGACATTTGCTAATCGAAGCAAAGTGAAACCGCTGAAGCCTTCATTGAATAGGTGCTGTGCTGTATTTCGGTAGCGAGACTCACTATAGCTAGCATCAGAGCTAGAGATAGCCAGTGCATTCTCGCCGTTAAGCACGATTCCTCTTTGTGTTGCCAAATTCGCAATTTGAGTAACAAGAGCCTTCGGTGCTGAGTAATACGGGCTTGTAAATTCTTGACTGTTGTCCATCTCTAAGCATGTAAAAGTAAGATGTAGATTACTAGCTTTGAACTGATCAAGTATGCTTGCATAGTTGTAATAACCAGCTGAGTATTCAGCAGCATGTGGCATCGAAGGGTCATTCATTTTCCAGTGGATTCCGGCAATTTTGGCGCCGACTGGAACACCAAATGTAGCATCAAAATTTTCATGAGCCTTCTGACTAATTAAGGTAAGATGTTTAATTAAAACATTTTGATACCACGTCATAAAATCTTTTCCATATTGACTATTATAGGCAGCACCTGAGGAGAAGAAGTTATCTCCATCTGAAGGTGGATTTACCTGATTCCATGAAGTAAGATTTGTTTTCCAAGCAGTATTTAAGTTTGTTAACGTACTATACTTAGCTTGCATATTCGTTCGGAAGTCACTTTTCGCTGTATCTGTATATGCTTGCAGTTTTCCTCTTGAGGGGTAGGACCAACCGTCACTTGATACATAGGATGGAAATCTTAATTCACCCGCAGGTCCACCACTTAAGTAGATTTTTATAATAATATCTTTATAGTCTGAGAAATTTTGCGAGAATGATTCATACAATTCGTCATATTGTGTTGAGATTACACCCGTTGCCCATGGAGATAATGTTTCTTTGTTTACATAGCCGGTTTCAGATTTATGAGTAAGTGTATCAGTAGAGGCTAAATTCCAAACCCAGCTTGGTATCGGAATATTGCAATCATCACCAACATTGCCACCACATTGATGTGTAGAGATGATCGGAACCCATTTAAGTCCTGATTCTCTTACAGTTTGTGCATATTGACGATAATAGGACCAATCAAATTGATTATTGCCGTTTTTTTCAACATCACCCCACCAAACATCAGTTGTTAAAGCATATACCCCATTGCTTTTTAAAGTAGCCAACTGCTTTGCAAAATCACTCCAGTTTGTGATTTTCGTAAGTGGTGCCATTACGTATGTTTTATAATCTGATTTGATGTCTGCGCTTGCTGAGGTTGAAAAGAGAGAAGACACGGTGAGAAGAATAATGAGCAAACTAATTCCAAACCTTTTGAAAAATTGACACATATTACATCCTCCTTTGTTGTACAACGGTTTTATTTTAAGCGCTTACACAACCGTTTATTTGCGCAACCGATTGCACAGAATGAAATGTAAGAGCACCGCTGTAGCATAAAGGATAACCCAGATCATACATATAAATCAAGTGAAAACGTTATCATTTTTAATAGGAAAATGGCACTACCATTCTATAGTAGCGCCACCAATCCGCTTAACTCCTCTAATCTTCGCAACATCCTCACAAAGCTTCAATGCTGCTCTATCCTTTTGCTTCGCTTCAATCATCAAATCAACGTCAACATTCAGTTCTTTCAACCCTTTTAATAACGGCATTAAAAACTCAGCATCAACATAATCAGCATGACTACGAAATTCCTTCTCAGACTTTGGAGAGGAAACATGTATTTTTGGGTGTATACCGACCCAATCCCACGTATCAAAAATAGTAGGAAGCAGTTCTACGAAATCCTCATCATCATCTTTATTTGCCATGTAGTGATGATAATCAAATAAAAGGGGAATCTTCTCTTTTTGACAAATTGCCAATGTTTCTGACGTTGTATAGGTTTTATCATCATTTTCAAGAGTCATTCTTCTTTTTATGTGTCCAGGCAGTTTCTTAATATTTTCATGAAATCGCTCTGTAGCCTTTGTCTTATCACCGTAAGCTCCGCCGACATGGATGTTAATAATGGCTTCATCTGCAAGTCCCATCGCATCCAATAAGTCATAATGATAGGTCATATCGCCAACTGCATTTTCTGTAATATGCTTTTTATCACTTGTAAACAGTGTGAATTGATTTGGATGAAAACTCGTCCGCAGCTTATACTTTTTCACTAAGTCTCCAATTTCAGTGAGCAGATCTTTAAAAGGTGTTTTATAATCCCAAAGTACCTCAGGATGAGTGGCAAGCGGAACAATCGATGATGACATCCTGTATACCATTATTTCGTGGGCAATATTGTAGTGCATCATTCGTAATGTGTGTTCTAGATTTTGCTTCGTTACAAACAATAATTGATCGTGCCGTTCTTGTTCATCGAGCTTTTTCCATCTTGTGAATGTTAATGATTTGGCTGGTGAACAATCCCATAGAGAAAGAGCATGTGACACATAGCCGAACCGAATAATCATGATCTCCCTCCTAAAGTTGTGATTTTAGCGCCAAAGTGCCTGCGAGGGCCTCACCCTGACTCTAATGAATTACAAAAAATGTGACACCAACGTAGCAAACTTTTCCTTTCCTTTTTCAAAAAAAGATCGGCTTTGGTATGCCTGATAGGTTAACAACTCTGAACGACCAAAATCACCTTGAACAAATTTCTTTACCTCTTGAATGAATTCGCGGTCATAAATAAGGCAGTTCATTTCGTCGTTTAAATAAAAGCTTCTTTTATCAAAGTTTGCTGTTCCGATGTCACAAAGATGATCGTCAATCATAATCATTTTTGCGTGAAAGAAGCCATGGTAATATCGATAAATTTCACATCCTGCAAGTAAAAGAGGGCCAAAGTAAGGGAATGAAGCCTCTTTTACAAGGGGATGATCCTTTCGCATCGGCACCATTATTCTGACTTGCACACCTCTTGATGTGGCAGCTAATAGCTCGTCTAATATTTCTTTACCTGGAATGAAATAAGGCGAGCAAATTAAAATTTCCTTATTAGCATTCTGAATAAATGAAATAAAGTGTTTTTTTAGATTTTCTCCATATGTAGAAATGAACAGATGCTCACTCTTACCAGAAGGCAGGGTAGGGTAGTACTCGAGATTTTCTACATCATCCTCACCAGTAGAGTCGTACCAATCCTTTAAAAATTGTTTCTGTAAATCAGCTGTACCTTCACCAGTTATTTTTAGATGAAAATCTCTCCAATACCCTAACTTTGGGTCATTTCCAAGATACTCTTTTCCGATATTAAAGCCGCCTAAATAAGAGGTTTTACCATCTAAAACTGTAATTTTTCGATGATTTCTAGCTTGTAGGGTATAAAAAAGATAGGGAAACTTAGGTTTATGGCTAAAAGCAAGACGTACACCCTTGTCTTTTAGAGCTTGAATCCTTTTTTTCGTAAGCTTCGAGCTACCTACATAGTCAAGTAAAAGGCGCACTTCGACACCTTGACTCGCTCTTTCACCCAAAATCGTTAAAAACTCATGACTGATCTCATCATTTTTCACAATGAAGAATAGCACATGAATACTTTTTGTACTATTTTTAATGCTCTCAAAAAGATCTTTATATAAAGTATCTCCATCTGTAATAAGGGTAATATCACTTTTACGTTGAGGAAATTGCGTGTACTTGCTTGTTGCCAGATGACTTCTTCTACCAAGGTGATAATCAATCGTCCACCAACTAATAATTGCCACTATGATAAAGCAAATAATGAATACGATGTTCAAACGCCATCCTCCTAGCAGCACATAGATTTTATGAATGTAAATATTAGTAATCAGCAAGTTCTATTTATCTTGAGCATTTTTAACTGTTTTTATGTAATTAGATACAGGACGTAAAACTTCTTATGGTTGATTGTAGCGAAAGATGCGAGACTCCTGCGGGAGCACCGCACGCCCCGCGGAAAGCGAGCAATCTGTAGCGGAAATCAACCATTTACTAAAACATGGTATAAACCAACTAAGTTTAAAGATTATTTGAAGAATATTTAAAAAGTTCAAGAATACATTGTACAACCACCATTTATAAATACACATCAAAAATATATTGACTGAATGCTCATTCATTTATTATCATAGAGATATAAGTAAATTCAGAAAACAAGAAACTGACTGTTGTGCAAAGGGGAAAAACAGACTGTAACAATTGGGAGATTGGGGGAAACAACATGGGCGCATTACTTTGGGTAAATTTACTTGCATTTTTAATTGTAACCGCTTACGCATTCCATCTTTTCATCTACTTAATTCGTACAAGAATGGCTTATATTAAGCTAGGCAAAAAAGTTGAATTTGATGGAAAGGTAAAAGAAAGATTAGAAAAAATTTGGGTGAATGTGTTTGGACAGAAAAAGCTCTTAAAAGATAAGAAGAGTGGAATCATTCATGTGATGTTTTTCTATGGCTTTATTCTTGTTCAATTTGGTGCCATTGATTTTATTATTAAAGGCTTAGTACCAGGTGCACATCTGCCGCTTGGACCGCTGTATCCGGCATTTACGTTTTTCCAAGAAATTATCACCTTTATGATTTTAGTTGCCGTAGTTTGGGCGTTTCACCGTCGTTATGTGGAGAAGCTTGTTCGCCTAAAACGAGGATTTAAATCAGGACTAGTATTACTTTTTATTGGTGGTTTAATGCTATCCGTATTGCTTGGGAACGGAATGGGCTTAATCTGGCATGATCATGATCTAACATGGTCTGAGCCACTTGCCTCATCATTTGCTTTTTTACTGAGCTTTGTAGGTGAAACAGGATCAATTGTTATTTTCTATATTGCATGGTGGATCCATTTACTTTTCTTATTAACGTTCTTAGTGTATGTACCACAATCAAAGCATGCGCATTTAATTGCCGGGCCTGCGAATGTGTACTTTAACCGTACATCAAACCCCGGTAAACTTGAAAAAATTGATTTCGAAGATGAAACACAAGAATCATTCGGGGTTGGCAAAATTGAAGACTTTACACAACCACAGTTAATTGATTTATATGCATGTGTTGAATGTGGGCGCTGTACAAATATGTGTCCGGCGACAGGGACAGGGAAAATACTTTCTCCGATGGACCTGATCATTAAGCTGCGTGACCATTTAACCTTTACAGGAGCAGCTGTTACACAAAAACAACCATGGGTGCCGGCTGTAGCATTCAGTGGCACAAAAGGAAATCAAATTGCAATGATGGCAGCTAGCTCAGGTGCGCAAGAAACGGCAGCAACTGGCTATAGTGCTTCATTAATCGGTGATGTGATTACAGAAGAAGAAATTTGGGCTTGTACAACGTGCCGTAACTGTGAAGATCAATGTCCGGTTATGAATGAGCATGTTGATAAAATCATTGATATGCGCCGTTATCTAGTGCTAACAGAAGGAAAAATGGATGCAGATGCTCAGCGTGCAATGACAAACATTGAACGCCAAGGAAATCCTTGGGGACTTAACCGTAAAGAGCGTGAAACATGGCGTGAAGCACGCGAAGATGTACACGTTCCAACGGTAAAAGAAATGAGCAAATCAGGAGAAGAGTTTGAATACTTATTTTGGGTTGGCTCAATGGGCTCTTACGATAACCGCAGTCAAAAAATTGCTTTATCTTTTGCAAAACTTCTTAACGAAGCTGGAGTTAAATTTGCGATTCTTGGTAACAAAGAGAAAAACTCAGGAGATACACCGCGTCGCCTTGGGAATGAATTTTTATTCCAGGAGCTTGCAACGAAAAATATTGATGAGTTTGTAAAAAATGATGTGAAAAAGATCGTCACAATCGATCCACATGCTTATAATATCTTTAAAAATGAATACCCGGATTTCGGGTTAGAAGCAGAGGTTTATCACCATACAGAATTGCTTGCAGAGCTAGTGGCTTCTGGAAGACTGAAACCAAGCCTTCCTGTTAATGAAACCATTACATTCCACGATTCTTGTTACCTAGGAAGATACAATGAAGTGTATGATGCACCACGTAATATTTTAAAAGCAATTCCTGGTGTGAAGCTCATTGAAATGGAGCGTAATCGTGAAAAAGGAATGTGCTGTGGAGCTGGTGGAGGCTTAATGTGGACAGAAGAAGATACAGGAAGCCGCATTAACGTTGCGAGAACAGAGCAAGCATTAGCTGTGAATCCATCGGTGATTAGCTCAGGCTGTCCGTATTGCTTAACGATGTTAAGTGATGGAACAAAAGCAAAAGAAGTAGAAGAAACGGTTAGCACATATGATGTTGCTGAGCTTCTAGAAAAGTCGATATTTGGCGAACAAAAAGAGCTAGTTTCATAGTCATTTTCAAAGAAAAGTAAGATAAAATGGAAAGAGGGGAATTTCCCCTCTTTATCTCTGAAGAAAAATTGAGCGAGCGTTCAGTCACTATTTGTAAGCGTTTACTAATTTTAATTTACATACATTGCAAAGGGGAGAGGAACATGGCAAAAACCGTTATTTTAAGTGGAGTCAGAACACCTGTGGGGAAATTTGGTGGAGCTCTTTCAACATTAACAGCGTCAGAGCTTGGGGGAATCGCCATAAAGGAGGCGTTAACAAGAGCAAGTGTTCAGCCTGAAGAAGTCCAAGAAGTGATTATCGGAAATGTTCTGCAAGGAGGACAAGGGCAAATTCCATCGCGTCAAGCGGCCCGTGCGGCAAACCTGCCATGGAATGTAAAAACAGAAACAGTAAATAAGGTTTGTGCATCTGGACTAAGAAGCGTCACAATGGCAGATCAAATCATTCGTGCCGGAGACGAGGGAGTGATTGTAGCCGGAGGCATGGAATCAATGAGCAATGCACCCTATATGATGCCAAAAGCAAGATGGGGATTTCGTATGGGTGATCATGCTGTGAAGGATTTAATGATTTATGATGGATTAACATGTAGCTTTACTGGTGTTCACATGGGCACATACGGTAACAGCACATCAAAAGAGCTTGAAATCACCCGACAACAGCAGGATGAGTGGGCATTAAGAAGCCATCAGCGCACGGTTGCTGCTCAGGAAGCGGGAATTTTAGGTGAAGAAATAGTTGCTGTTGAAGTACCCCAGCGTAAAGGAGACCCAATTGTGGTCGACAAAGATGAAGCACCACGTAAAGACACATCACTAGAAAGATTAGCAAAGCTAAACCCTGTTTTTGATCATGATGGAACGATCACAGCAGGTAATGCCCCAGGAATTAATGACGGAGCAGCAGCTCTTGTGTTAATGAGTGATGAAAGGGCGAAAAGTGAAGGCAGAGAGCCTCTCGCAACCATTCTTGCTCATACAGCAATAGCTGTTGAAGCTGAAGATTTTCCTAAAACACCGGGACTTGTCATTAATGAGCTATTAAGCAAAACGGGTAAAACCGTTGAAGATATCGATTTATTTGAAATCAATGAAGCATTTGCAACCGTTGCATTAGCCGCAAACCAAATTGCCGGTCTTGATCCGGAAAAGGTAAATGTAAACGGTGGGGCTGTTGCAATTGGTCACCCAATCGGTGCAAGTGGAGCAAGAATTCTCATCACCTTAATTCATGAACTAAAACGCAGAGGCGGCGGTATCGGCATCGCAGCTATCTGCAGCGGCGGCGGCCAAGGCGACGCCATCATGATTGAAGTTTAACCCATTAATAATTAGAGCAATCGGGCACTCCCCGATTGCCTCAATTCTCACCTCTGACATCTCACCTCAGCACACTAAACAGAATTAGAAATTAAAAACTATATTTCCGTTAGATAAAACATACAGAAATCAACCCATATTTAAAGAGGAGGCCCCATATGAATATTCAAAAAATCATGGTTATCGGTGCCGGACAAATGGGCTCAGGCATTGCCCAAGTATGTGCCATGGCAGGCTTTCAAGTGATACTTCATGACATGAAACAGGAAATCGCTGAAAAAGGTTTAAATTCCATTCAAAAGCAATTACAAAGGCAAGTGGAAAAGGGAAAGCTTTCTGAGCAGGATAAAGATGAAACTCTAAAGAGACTAACACCTTCTAATTCGATTGAAGATGCCAAAGAAGTTGATTTCATTATCGAGGCTGTGATTGAAAAAATGGAAGTGAAAACAACACTATTCCAGCAACTCGATACTCTTGCACCAGAGGGGGTTATTTTGGCAACAAACACTTCTTCCTTACCAATTACAGAAATTGCCGCATCTACAAAACGACCCGATCGCGTAATCGGCATGCACTTTATGAATCCTGTTCCTGTTATGAAGCTGGTTGAAATTATCCGCGGGCTTGCTACTTCTGATGAAGTTTATCAGCAAATTGAAGATCTTACGAAAAAATTAAATAAAACACCTGTTGAAGTAAAAGACTTCCCAGGCTTCGTTTCCAACCGTATTTTAATGCCGATGATCAATGAAGCGATTTTTACTGTGTATGAAGGAGTGGCAGAGCCGGAAGCAGTTGATGAAGTGATGAAACTTGGTATGAATCATCCAATGGGTCCGTTAACTTTAGCAGACTTCATTGGACTAGACACATGCTTATACATTATGGAAACACTCCACGAAGGCTTTGGGGATGATAAATACCGTCCATGTCCATTGTTACGGAAGTATGTGAAAGCAGGCTGGCTTGGAAAAAAAACTGGTAGAGGGTTTTATCAGTATTCCTAATTTCAGTAGAAACATAGGGTTTTCATTTTGCAATGACCAAAGGGGTGGGCATCAAGTGAATCTACATTTTACAGAAGAGCAAGTAATGATGCAAAAAATGATACGTGAATTTGCAAAAGCCGAAATTGAGCCATTTGTGGAAGAAATGGAAAAAGGGGTATTTCCATCCTCTGTACTTCAAAAGATGGCGGGACTTGGATTAATGGGGATTCCAATTCCGACCGAATATGACGGGGCGAACATGGACTACACCTCTTATATTATGGCTATTCATGAAATAGCCAAAGTAAGTGCGACAGTAGCTGTTATTTTATCTGTTCACACATCTGTTGCAACCTATCCAATTTTAATGTTTGGCAATGAAAAGCAAAAAAACAACTATGTAAAAAAGCTTGCAACAGGGGAGCGTCTAGGAGCTTTTTGTTTAACAGAACCAAGCTCCGGATCTGACGCGGCAAGCATGAAAACAAAGGCCATTAAAAAGGATGATCACTATTTATTAAATGGATCAAAGGTATTCATTACAAATGGTGGTGAAGCGGACATATATATTGTTTTTGCTCGAACAAGCGAGGACAAAGGAAGCAGCGGCATATCGGCATTCATTGTTGAAAAAGGAACACCGGGCTTTCTTATCGGAAAAGATGAACACAAAATGGGCTTAAACGGATCAAGAACAACGGAGTTAATTTTTGAAAATGCTAGAGTCCCGCTTGAAAATCTTCTAGGGAACGAGGGAGAAGGCTTTAAGCTTGCGATGGCCAATCTTGATGGAGGCCGAATTGGCATTGCTGCTCAAGCACTCGGAATCGCCGAGGCTGCGCTAGAGAAGGCAACAGCTTATGCCAAGGAGCGCAAGCAGTTTGGCAAGCCAATTGCTCTCCAGCAAGGGATTTCCTTTAAGCTTGCGGATATGGCAACAAATGTAGAAGCTGCGAAGCTATTAGTTTATCAAGCTGCATGGTTAAAAGAACAAGGACTTCCATGTGGCAAGCAGGCTGCGATGGCTAAGCTATTTGCTTCGAAAACAGCGATGGAGGTTACCACAGAGGCAATTCAAGTCTTTGGAGGCTATGGCTACACAAAGGATTACCCGGTGGAGCGGTATTTCCGTGATGCGAAGGTTTGTGAAATTTATGAAGGTACTAGTGAAATACAACGAATTGTGATCAGCAAGCATGTAGTGAAAGAAAAATAAGCGGTGAAATGGGGAGAAAGGGATGTACTTTAAACTATCAGAAGAACATGAAATGCTACGTAAAACGGTAAGAGATTTTGCAAGAAAAGAAGTAGAACCAACAGCAGCAGAGCGCGATGAGCATGAGCGTTTTGATATGGACATTTTCAAAAAAATGGCCGACCTAGGTTTAACAGGAATTCCTTGGTCTGAGGAATATGGTGGGATTGGCAGTGATTATCTAGCTTATGTGATCGCAGTTGAAGAGCTTTCAAGAGTATGCGCATCAACAGGGGTAACGTTATCCGCCCATACGTCGCTTGCAGGATGGCCCCTATATAAGTTCGGAAATGAAGAACAAAAGCAAAAATACCTAAAGCCAATGGCACTAGGTGAAAAAATTGGAGCATACGGGTTAACCGAGCCGAGCTCTGGATCTGATGCAGGTGGTATGCGCACGAATGCTCGTGAAGACGGCGACTATTATATTTTAAATGGTTCAAAAATTTTCATCACAAATGGAGGAATTGCCGATATTTATATCGTATTTGCAGTAACAGACCCTTCAAGCAAGCATAAAGGAACAACAGCGTTTATCGTTGAAAAAGATTTTGAAGGCTTCTCGGTAGGAAAAAAAGAAAGCAAAATGGGCATTCGTTCATCACCTACAACGGAGATTATGTTTGAAGAGTGTAAAGTACCAAAAGAAAATGTATTAGGCGAGATTGGGGATGGCTTTAAAATTGCTATGATGACATTAGATGGTGGTAGAAACGGTATAGCAGCTCAAGCAGTTGGAATTGCACAGGGTGCGTTGGATGCAGCCATTGCCTATGCAAAAGAAAGAGAGCAATTCGGCAAGCCGATCGCAGCTCAGCAAGGAATCAGCTTTAAGCTTGCTGATATGGCAACAAATATTGAAGCTGCACGATTATTAACCTATCAAGCAGCATGGCTAGAGTCTGAAGGGTTGCCATATGGTAAAGAATCAGCAATGTCTAAGCTTTTTGCTGGTGACACAGCGATGAAGGTTACAACTGAGGCCGTTCAAGTATTTGGTGGCTATGGCTATACAAAGGATTACCCTGTTGAGCGGTTTATGAGAGATGCCAAAATCACACAAATCTATGAAGGCACACAGGAAATTCAACGACTTGTCATTTCTAGAATGTTAACGAAATAAAGGAATACTAGTTTCGGTGATAGGTGGGAGGTAGATGGAAAAGCGTGAAGTTGTCGCATCCGTTAAGGATGAGAAGTTAATTGAAAAGCGAAGAGAGCAAATGATTAAAGGTGCGGTCAATCTTTTTAAAGAAAAAGGATTTCACCGCACGACAACTAGAGAGATTGCAAGGTCTGCCGGCTTTAGTATCGGAACGTTGTATGAATATATTCGCCAAAAAGAGGATGTTCTTTACTTAGTTTGTGACAGCATTTATGACCAGGTTCATGCCCGCTTAGAGGAAGATATTGATACAAAACAAGGCACAATAGAAAGTTTAAAGCGAGCGATTCACAATTATTTTATCGTCATGGATGAGATGCAAGATGAAGTGCTCGTTATGTATCAGGAAGTTAAGTCATTATCTAAGGACGCTTTACCATATGTGTTAAAAAAGGAAATGGAAATGGTCGGGATGTTTAAAAAAATTGTTAAAGACTGTGTGCAAAATGGGGAATTAACGTTATCAGAGCCAGAATGTGATTTAATTGCTCACAATATTTTTGTCAAAGGCCAAATGTGGGGCTTTAGACGCTGGGCCCTTCACAAAATGTATACGCTTGAAGATTACATTGAGCTGCAAACAAAGGTTATTTTACAAGGGGTTGGGAAGTAACTTTTGTGGCAATCAAAGGGGTGTTTTTATAAATGACAATAACAGAGGTATATAAACCAAAGCATGCTGTTCGCTTTGTCACAGCATCAAGTTTATTTGACGGACACGATGCTTCCATTAATATTATGCGACGAATCCTTCAAGCAAGTGGAGCGGAAGTGATTCATCTTGGACACAATCGTTCAGTTGAAGAAATCGTGGCTGCTGCGATTCAGGAGGATGTTCAGGGGATTGCCATTTCTTCCTATCAAGGTGGACACGTTGAATTTTTCAAATACATGTACGATCTACTGCAGGAAAAAGGAGCAGGACATATTCGTCTTTATGGCGGCGGCGGGGGAGTCATTATTCCTCGAGAGATAAAAGAGCTTCATGAGTATGGTATTGCGAAAATTTTCTCTCCTGATGATGGTCGCGAGCTTGGTCTACAGGGCATGATCAACCATATGCTAAGAGAGTGCGATTTTTCTACCGTTGAAAAGGGAGAAATCTCTTTGGACGATGTGAAAGAAGGAGAAACAAAAGCAGTTGCCAAACTCATTTCTTGTGCAGAAGCGAAAGTGTTTAAACAAGAAATCACAGAAGCAGCAGAAAACCTAATTAGTGAAATAAAAACGTTGAGTACGAAAACACCTGTGATCGGGATTACGGGAACAGGTGGTGCCGGAAAGAGCTCACTAACAGATGAATTAATTCGACGTTTTTTAAATGAGTTGCCATCAGTAAAAATCGCCATATTATCCGTGGATCCAACGAAGCAAAAAACTGGTGGGGCATTGCTTGGAGATCGAATCCGCATGAATGCCATTTTTTCTCCACGAGTGTTTATGAGAAGCTTGGCAACGCGACAATCAAAGTCTGAGCTATCACTGGCCATTCAAGATGCGATCTCTATTGTAAAGGCAGCTGGCTTTGATCTGGTAATCGTCGAAACAAGCGGTATTGGTCAAGGTGATGCAGAAATCGCCGAGATATGTGATCTATCGATGTACGTGATGACAAGTGAATTTGGGGCACCGTCTCAATTAGAAAAAATTGATATGCTCGATTATGCTGATGTGGTCGTTATCAATAAATTTGAGCGTAAAGGCTCTGAAGATGCGAAGCGCCAAGTGCAAAAGCAGGTGCAGCGCAGTCGGATGCTATTCGATCAACCGCTAGATGAGATGCCTGTTTACGGCACAATTGCCAGTCAATTTAACGATTTAGGCACAAACACTCTATTCGCAAAACTACTAGAGTTAATCAATGAAAAAACGAATCTAGACTGGCAAACCTCTCTTCCGGTTGTAAAAGATGTAGAAAAGCAAAACGTGATTATCCCACCTGAACGCCGTTATTACTTAAGAGAAATCAGTGAGACTGTTCGAAACTATCATCTTCACTCAGAGGAACAAGCAGAGCTTGCGACAAAAAGATTTCAACTAAAAGGTGCGCTTGAAACTCTTATTGAACAGGAAACAAACGAAGAAGTGATTTTATCTTTAAAAAATGTCCTGAATTCTCTTGAGGAAAAGCTAACACCTCAATCAAAAGCATTGCTAAATAGCTGGGAAGAAACGAAGGAAAAATATGCTCAAGAGCAATTTACAACGGTTATTCGCAATAAGGAAATTGTCACAAAGCTTAGAACCACTTCCCTGTCAGGATTATCTATAGCGAAAGTATCATTGCCAAAATATAAAAATGACGGTGATGTTCTCAATTGGCTTTATAAAGAAAATGTACCAGGCTCTTTTCCATATACAGCAGGTGTGTTTCCATTTAAACGAGAAGGAGAGGATCCTAAACGACAGTTTGCCGGTGAAGGAACTCCTGCCCGCACAAATCGCCGTTTTCATTATTTATCAAAAGATGATGACGCAAAGCGTTTAAGTACAGCGTTTGATTCAGTAACACTATACGGAGAAGATCCAGCCTACCGTCCTGATATTTACGGAAAAATCGGGGAAAGTGGAGTAAGCATTTGTACATTAGATGATATGAAAAAGCTTTATGATGGCTTTGATTTATGTGCGCCTTCCACATCTGTTTCCATGACGATTAATGGTCCAGCACCAATCATTTTAGCGATGTTCATGAATACTGCGATTGAACAGCAGCTAAGCAAGAAGGAAGCTGAGCTCGGTCGCTCGTTAACAATGGAAGAATATGATGAAGTAAAAGCCTTCACCCTGCAAACAGTTAGAGGAACCGTGCAAGCCGACATTTTAAAAGAAGATCAAGGACAGAACACATGTATTTTCTCAACAGAATTTGCCCTCCGTTTAATGGGAGATATTCAGCAATATTTTATTGATCAAAAGGTGCGAAATTACTACTCTGTTTCCATTTCTGGCTATCATATCGCAGAAGCAGGAGCCAATCCAATTTCACAACTAGCCTTTACTCTCTCAAATGGGTTTACGTATGTAGAATATTACTTAAGCAGAGGAATGGATATTGATTCATTCGCACCTAACTTATCCTTTTTCTTCAGCAATGGACTCGATCCGGAATATACGGTTATCGGTCGCGTTGCCCGGAGAATATGGGCAACCGTCATGCGCGACAAATACGGCGCCAATGAACGAAGTCAAAAGCTAAAATATCATGTTCAAACATCAGGGCGATCCCTGCATGCCCAGGAAATTGACTTTAATGATATTCGCACAACCCTTCAAGCACTAATGGCCCTGCATGATAATTGTAATTCATTACACACAAATGCCTATGATGAGGCGATCACAACGCCAACTGAAGAATCGGTACGCCGCGCAATGGCGATTCAAATGATTATTACGAAAGAACATGGCTTAACGAAAAATGAGAATCCGCTGCAAGGCTCATTCATTATTGAAGAGTTAACAGACTTAGTAGAAGAAGCAGTACTACAGGAATTTGACCGTATTAATGAACGCGGCGGTGTACTAGGCGCAATGGAAACACAATATCAACGCGGCAAAATCCAGGATGAATCGATGCACTATGAAATGAAAAAACACACAGGTGAACTGCCAGTCATCGGTGTAAACACTTACCTAAATCCAAACCCACCATCACAAGACATGATGGACAACATGGAACTCGCCCGTGCATCACAGGAAGAAAAAGAAACGCAAATCCAAAACTTAAAGGCCTTCCAACAAACACACGAGCACAAAGTTGAAGAAGCATTGTTGAACCTAAAAAACAAAGCTATCCACAACGGCAACATCTTTGCCGAACTAATGGAAACTGTAAAAGTAGCCAGCCTTGGCCAAATTACGCAGGCATTATATGAGGTCGGGGGACAATATAGAAGGAATATGTAGAGTTGGGGAAACCGGTTACGCCGGTTTCTGTTTTTTTTAGTGGCTAGGTGTGACACTTCCGGCTGTCATTAACGAGGCTATGAAGACTGTTTAAGTGGG
>NZ_NUMC01000014.1:41242-110131 GCF_002577655.1 Bacillus sp. AFS040349
TTTAAGTGGGTGAAGAGTTGTGAGATGGTCTTCATAGGCGAGATGAAGACTGTTTAAGTGGGTGAAGCGTGCTGAGATGGTCTTCATAAGAGAGATGAAGACTGTTTAAGTGGGTGAAGAGTTGCGAGATGGTCTTCATAGGCGAGATGAAGACTGTTTAAGTGGGTGAAACGTGCTGAGATGGTCTTCATGCATGTGATGAAGACCGTTTTAGTGGATAAAGAGTTGCGAGATGGTGGCAAAAATAACCTAAAAACACTCCTAAATCAATTTTTACATGATAAAGGTGGCATAAACTGCTAGAAATTGTTTATAATGAATGGTATGATTTGATAGGTTTGCTATGTACATATTTTAAAGTTTATTCTACTTAATTGGCTTATTCTAGCTGAATTCTGTCTAAGATAACAGAACCACACTAGAAAGCGGCCCTGGATTTACAATAGATCGATGATGTAGAAAGGAAGTGCCGGAACTTGAGTCTAAAACAATTAACAGAAGAACAAATAAAAGAAATGGCAATGGTTGAGGTTGCCTATGAACTTTTCTTAGAAGCAAGAAAACCTTACGTATTTAGTGATTTAGTAAAAGAAATTGCTGATCTTCTAGGATTATCACAGCAACAAGTAGAAGATAAAATTGCTCAATTTTATACAGACATCAACATCGATGGCCGTTTTATTTGTGTTGGTGAAAACATGTGGGGATTACGCACATGGTATCCATACGAGCAAATTGAAGAAGAAATCGTTCCTGTTGCAAAACCTAAAAAGAAAAAATCGAAAAAAGCAGACGATGAAGATCTGGATGATGTATACGATGAGCTTGATGAGGAAGACCTCGAATATGACGATATCGATGAATACGATGATTCAGATGACGACGAAGAAGAAGATGATTTTGATGATATAGATGATGCAGACGATTTAGATGAAGATGATGATGATGATTTAATCGATGATGATGACGATGACTATGATGACGACCTTGATGATGACGAAGAAGACGACGATTTTGATGATGATTCAGACGAAGAAAAATAAAATCAAATCGTCTTGACTTTCTTTTTCTAACTAGGTAGAATCTATTTTGGGCTCTTTAAAAAGAGATTGTTCGTTTAATTAAACAATTACTGCTCCCTTTCAAGTTTGTTTGGAAGGGAGCTTTCTTATTTTATATAAAAGTTTAAAGTTCATTTCTAAAATGATTTAGAATTGTTAAGTAGGACAGGCTTACCCCTGAATTTCACAAAATTTTTCACTCTTATTCATAGTTTTTCAAATGATTTTTTCATTTCTGTACAAAATAAAAAAAGATTAGCTTCTGAGGGGGAAGACCATGACAAAGTATATTTTTGTAACAGGTGGAGTTGTATCATCTTTAGGTAAAGGGATCACAGCTGCATCACTAGGAAGATTATTAAAAAACCGTGGAATCAGTGTAACGATCCAAAAATTCGATCCGTACATAAATGTGGACCCGGGAACAATGAGTCCGTATCAGCACGGTGAAGTATTCGTTACAGGAGACGGTGCAGAAACAGACTTAGACTTAGGCCATTATGAGCGTTTTATTGATGAAAACCTAACTAAATTTAACAACGTGACAACAGGTAGAATCTATTCAACTGTTTTAAAGAAAGAGCGCCGTGGTGACTATCTAGGTGGAACTGTTCAGGTTATTCCGCATATCACAAATGAAATCAAAGACAAAGTATTTCGCGCTGGTAAAGAAACAGGTGCAGATGTTGTTATCACAGAGATTGGTGGAACAGTGGGGGATATTGAATCACTACCATTCTTAGAAGCCATTCGCCAAGTAAAAAGTGATGTTGGCCGTGACAATGTGATGTATATCCACTGTACACTTGTTCCATATATTAAAGCTGCTGGTGAAATGAAAACTAAACCAACTCAGCACAGTGTTAAAGAATTAAGAAGTCTTGGTATTCAACCAAATGTGATCGTTGTTCGTACAGAGATGCCAATTTCTCAAGATATGAAAGATAAAATTGCGTTATTCTGTGATATTGATAAAAACGCAGTTATCGAGTGTCGTGATGCAGAAACGTTATACAGCATCCCACTTGATCTTCAAGATCAAAACCTAGATACAATTGTATGCAATCACTTGAAACTAAATTGCAATGACGCGGATATGACAGAATGGAAAGAGCTTGTACAACGTGTTACGAACCTTTCAAAAACAACAAAAATTGCTCTTGTTGGGAAATATGTTGAACTGCAAGATGCATATATTTCTGTTGTTGAAGCACTTCGCCACGCTGGATATGAATATGATTCTGATATCGAAATCAAATGGGTAAACGCAGAAGAATTAACATCTGAAAACGTAAAAGATCAGCTTGCTGATGTTGATGGTATTTTAGTTCCTGGTGGCTTCGGTGACCGCGGTGTTGAAGGGAAAATCGTTGCAACGAACTATGCACGTGTTAATAAAGTGCCATTCTTAGGAATTTGCTTAGGTATGCAAGTGGCTTCAATTGAATATGCTCGTAATGTATTAGGCTTAGCGGGAGCAAATTCTGCTGAAATTGATCCTAACACAGCTTATCCGGTTATAGATTTACTTCCTGAGCAAAAAGATGTTGAAGACTTAGGTGGAACATTACGTCTTGGATTATCTCCAAGTAAGCTTCAAGAGGGAACTCGTGCATTCGAGGCATACCAAGATGAAGTAATTTATGAGCGTCATCGCCATCGTTATGAGTTCAATAATGAATATCGTCAAGCAATGGAAGAAGCAGGCTTTGTTTTCTCTGGTACAACACCAGACGGCCGCTTAGTTGAAATTATTGAAGTGAAAGATCATCCTTGGTTTGTTGCATCACAGTTCCATCCGGAATTTACATCAAGACCTACAAGACCACAGCCACTATTCCGTGACTTTGTTCGCGCATCATTAACGGCTGCTGAAAAATTATAAAACATTAGTTAAGCCATCCTATAAGGATGGCTTTTTAATTAGCTTTACTATAGAAGGAAATAGATATGGAAACCGGTTTTTAAAAAGTTTTTAATTTTTTCAAAAAATAGATTGATTTATAGAATAATAGAAGATATAATCATAGTTGAAAGCGGTTTCCAGTAACGAAAACCACTTTAATTTTTTCCTGATAGGGAAATCGGTTTCCGTAACGGGTAACGGTTATAAAACAAAAACCAAGGGGGAAATAAAATGAAAAGCAAGAAAAAATGGTTAGCTTCTGGTTTGTCTTTAGCTTTAGCATTTTCGTTAGCAGCATGTAGTGGTGGCGATAAGAAAGAATCTGCTTCAGAGGGCGGCGGAAGTGGAGATGAAAAAGTAGAACTAAACTTCTGGGCTTTCGGTGCGACAGGCTATGAAGAGTTAGTAAAAGAATATCAAGAACAAAATCCAAACGTAACTATAAAGTTTAAATCTTCTGAAACAGCTGAACATCATGATGCATTATTCACAGCTTTATCTGCTGGTAGTGGTGCTCCTGATATCGCAATGCTAGAAGTAGATCAATTTGATCGTTTCAAAGCAGCTCAAGATCGCTTTGCAAACTTATATGATCTTGGTGCAAAAGACGTTCAAGATCAATACCTAGAGTGGAAATGGAATGCTGGTGAAAATGAAGGAGGAGACTTCTTATTCGGTCTACCAACTGATATTGGTCCTAAAGCATTATACTATCGTACAGATGTATTCGAAGCAGCTGGTCTACCAACTGAGCCTGCTGAAGTAGAAGCATTAATCAATTCTCCTGAAGCATTTAAAGAAGCGGGATTACAAGTAACAGAGAAAACTGGTAAACCTTTCGTAGATAGTATTGAAATGGCTTACAGAGCACTTCTTGATCCTGCAGTTGAAACATATTTAAATCCTGATGGTGAGTTAATTTTAGATGAAGAAGGTAGTGCAGTTAAAAAAGCATACGATTATGCTGTTGAGTTAAACGAAGCTGGTGTTGTTGGTAAATTTGATATGTGGACTCCAGAATGGTCAAATGCTGTTAACACTGGTGAGTTCGCTGCTGAATTAGGGGCTGGCTGGTTAAAAGGTTGGATGGAAGGTAATGCTCCAGACGCTTCTGGTAAATTCAAAGTAGCTACATTACCAACTGAATTTGCTGCTAACTGGGGTGGATCTTACATCGCAATCCCAAGTGAAACTGAAAATGCACAAGCTGCATATGATTTCGTTGAATGGTTAGTATCACCTGAAAACCAATTAAAATCTTTCCAAAGCAATGGATTATTCCCATCTGCACCATCTGTGTATGAAATGGAAGAATTCACATCTAACCAAGATGAGTTCTTTGGTGGTCAAGTAACTTCTGAAGTATTTGCTCAAGCAGCACAAGATATCGAAGGTGCCGTTTATAAAGGTGAAAAATACTTCCCAGTACACCAAGAAGTTCTTAATGCTCTTAAAAACGTTCAAGACGGAGCTGACCCAGAAAAAGAGTGGAAAGCAGCTGTTAAACGTGCGCAAGATTTAGTAAGTCGTTAATAAAAAAAGATTGAAGCTAAGATATGGTGCGCATTGTTGCACCATATCTAGTTTTCCTGAAAGAAACGGGGAGTGAAAATGGTTTCTGCAAACGAAAAAGCAGTCAAAAAGAAAAGGTTTCTATCTGAAGAAAAGAAAGACATGATTTCTGGCTATCTTTATGTTTCACCTTTCTTTATTATCTTTGCTGTTATTGGATTATATCCAGCACTATTCAGCTTGTACCTCGCTTTTCAAAAATGGAATGGGTTAAGCCCTATGGAGTTTGCTGGGTTAAATAACTTCAAAATTGTATTAGAAGATCCACTATTTTGGAAATCTTTATATAACACAATTGTTATTGGATTAATGGGTACTGCTCCTCAATTAATTTTTGGGATTATCCTTGCATTTCTATTAAATCTATCGTTTCTCCGCTTTAGAAATTTCTTCAGAGTTACGATCTTCATGCCATATATTACGTCAATGGTTGCAGTAGCCCTCATTTTTAGTGTGTTATTTAGTAATCACGAAACTTCTTTAGCCAATTATGTACTAGGCGTGTTTGGATTTGATCCTGTTAACTGGGCAACATCTGAATGGGGTACAAAAATTGCAATCTCCATTATGGTGTTTTGGAGATGGGTTGGTTATAACACAATTATTTATTTAGCAGGTCTTCAAAGTATTTCAAATGATCTGTATGAAGCAGCGACAATTGATGGTGCTAATAAGTTTCAACAAATGCTTTATATCACAATGCCAATGCTAAAACCGTTTATCATTTTAACTGTTTTCTTCTCAACAGTTGGTGCATTGCAATTATTCGCTGAGCCAACCGTATTCTTAGGCACATCTGCCTTTACAAGAGACGAAGCTATGACCGTTGTTATGTATCTATATCGCGATGCCTTTAAATTACAATCATTTGGTACAGCATCTGCAACAGCTGTAATCTTGTTATTTATCATCATCATCTTCTCTGCGATTAATACGTTAATAACATCTGGGAAGATTGGTAGAAAAAAGGAGGGAGCTAAATAATGGGTGACGTAGCAGGAACAAAAAAGTTTTCAAAAGGTAGAATATTCATCTATGCATTTCTTACTCTAGCATCACTTTTTTCATTGTTTCCGTTTTATTGGATGTTTGTGATGGCAACAAGCCCTAGTTCAGCTTACAACTCCATTCCGCCAACAATCACTCCAGGTAAGTTGTTAGTGGAAAACTTCCAAAAGGTGTTGGGTGCCATTGATTTCTTCCAGGCAATGATCAATACTGTGATTCTTTGTACATCAGTAACAATTGTTGTATTAATCATTAGCTCACTAGCAGGATTTGCTTTTGCAAAATTTAAATTTCCTGGAAAAAACGCGTTGTTTGTTTCCATTCTTTTAACAATGGTTATCCCGCCGCAATTAGGGTTAATTCCGCAATACTACTTAATTTCAAAAGCAGGTTTGCTTGATACATTACAAGGTGTTGCGATTCTATTTTTCTTAAATCCATTAGGAATCTTCTTAATGAGACAATATGTAAGCAATTCGGTACCTGATGAATTAATTGAAGCTGCAAAGCTTGATGGGTGTTCAAATTTTAGAATCTACCGCAGCATTGTGTTACCGATTATTTTACCAGCTTTCGCAACATTAGGTATTATTGTCTTCACAGCTGTATGGGGAGAATTCTTATGGCAATTTACGATTTTAAGAGATCCAGAAATGTATACGATTCAAGTTGCCTTAGCGACATTAAGTAACACATTCAACATTGACTTCGGTATGATTTTATCTGGAGTATTCTGGGCTACAGTACCTTTATTAATTATTTTCCTACTGTTTAACAGACTATTTATTTCTAGTATTACAGATGGTGCGGTTAAATAAAAAAATTTCAATTTATTACCTTCTTTTTTCGCCCATTATCAAATTGTAAATTGCTTCAAATAATAGTAATCTAACAGTAAATAAGCAATCTATTATGAAGGCGAAAGGCAATTGAGGGACCGCTATGAATTTAACGATTAAAGATATTGCGAAGATGGCTGGAGTATCTCCAGGAACTGTATCAAAAATTATAAATAATTATGGTGGTATTAGTGAAAAGACGAAGAAAAAGGTGCTGGATATTATCCGGGAAACAGGATATCAGCCTACCTTTTCTGCGAAAGCACTTGCCACCAAAAAATCGAATTTAATTGGGTTAATTTATGCCGGTAAAGTAAATGTTGATTTTACACATCCTTTCTTTAATGAGGTTGTTACTTCGTTTAAAAAAACAATTGGTTCGCTAGGCTATGACATTATCATGTTCTCAAACGAACAATTCTACAAAGATAATGGTAGTTATTTAGCAAGATGTCGCCATTTTCATGTAGATGGTTGTGTCATCATTGCTGGTGAAGAAGTAGAGGATGCGATCTATGAGCTTGTGCGAGAGGAAATTCCTTGTATGGGAATTGACCTGGAGCTTAGCGGACCAAAAGCAAGCTTTGTGATGAGTGATAATGTGAATTTATCAAGAAAAGTGATTCAACACTTTTATTTGCAAGGAACTAGAGACATTGGGTTTATTGGTGGTCAAGAAGATTCTGCGATCACGATGTTTCGCGAAAAAGGTGTAAGAGAAACAATGGATCAGCTTGGCCTTGAGATTCATCAAGAGTGGTTTCAATATGGGGATTTCCATGAAGAAAGTGGATATCAAGCCATGAATAAAATATTAGAAACAAAAGCTTATCCGCGAGCTGTTTTTGCAGTATCGGATATGATGGCTTTTGGTGCAATTGATGCGATTAGAGATAAGGGACTAAGGGTTCCTGAAGATATATCTGTGATTGGCTGTGATGACATTGATGCATGTCGACATAGCAGTCCAAAGCTATCGACTGTAAGGCAGGATAAAGAACAGCTTGGGAAGCTTGCTGCGTATATGTTAAATGACATCATCAATGGAAAATCAGAGTTAAAGCCTGTTTTTATCGATTCTAATTTAGTAGTAAGAGAATCATAAAGCCAATCATAAGAAAAGAATTTGGTGGAGGTACAACAATGGCAATTATACAATTTCCAAAAGAGATGAGATGGGGAGCTGCAACGGCAGCATACCAAATCGAAGGAGCAGCAACTGAGGATGGAAGAGGTCTTTCCATTTGGGATACCTTTGCCAAAACACCTGGTAAAGTATTAAATGGCGATAACGGAGATGTAGCGTGTGACAGCTATCACCGCTATGAAGAAGATATTGCATTAATGAAAGAACTTGGCATTGATATTTATCGTTTTTCTGTATCATGGCCACGTATTTTTCCAAATGGAACTGGAGAAATCAATGAAAAGGGTCTTCAATTTTATCATGATTTTGTAGATGCATTGCTAGCAAATGGAATCGAGCCAATGTGTACACTATATCACTGGGATCTGCCACAAGCTCTTCAAGATAAGGGCGGCTGGGAAAACCGTGAAACAGTAGATGCGTTTGCTGATTATGCTGAGGTTATGTTTAAAGAGTTTA
Organism: Bacillus sp. AFS040349; assembly: GCF_002577655.1. NCBI lineage: Bacteria > Bacillati > Bacillota > Bacilli > Caryophanales > Bacillaceae > Bacillus > Bacillus sp. AFS040349. The sequence continues at coordinate 49,235 of NZ_NUMC01000014.1, forward strand.
ACGGAAAAATTAAAAAATGGATTACAATCAATGAACCTTGGTGTGTATCATTTCTATCAAACTTTATCGGACTTCATGCACCAGGATTCCAAAATTTACAATTAGCTACAACGATTTCACATCATTTACTACTTGCACACGGTAAAGCAGTATCCCGCCTAAGAGACGGAGGATACGAAGGTGAAATTGGTTATGCACCTAATACAGAATGGAACGAGCCATTTAGCAACAAACAAGAAGACATCGATGCTTGTAACAGAGCAACAGGCTGGTTTGTTGAGTGGTTCTTTGATCCTGTATTCAAAGGTAGCTATCCACAATTTATGGTAGAGTGGTTCGAGAAAAAAGGTGTAACAGTGCCTATCCAAGAAGGCGATATGGCTATCATTAACCAAGAAATTGATTTTGTTGGAATCAACTACTACACAGGCAGTGTGACTAGATACAAAGAGAATGAGGGATTACTAGATACTGAAAAAGTAGATATTGGTTATGAAAAAACAGATTTTGATTGGAATATCTACCCTGAAGGCTTCTATAAGGTTTTAACAAAAATAAACGAACAATACGGTTCAGTGCCAATTTATATTACTGAAAACGGTGCCTGCTACAATGATGGAGTTGAAAACGGCAGAGTAAAAGACCAAAGACGTATTGATTATTTGAAACAACATTTAACATCATTAAAACGAGCAATTGATAGTGGTGTAAATATTAAAGGCTACCTCACATGGTCGTTGCTTGATAATTTTGAATGGGCAGAAGGCTATGATAAGCGTTTTGGAATCATTCACGTTGATTTCAATACATTAGAAAGAACAAAGAAAGATAGTTACTATTGGTATAAGCAAACAATTAAAAATGGTTGGTTTGATATGTTTTACTAAGAACTTTACCCCTTTTGGAAACCGATTTCGGTGCAAAAGGGGATTTTTATCATCAAAGGGTAAATAAAATTAGATAACAGACAATTATATGGCTGTGGATGGGGGATCTATATGCAGAAGCTCTTACATAAATACGTAAAGAAGCAGAGAAACACTAGTAATCAAAGAAAAACTGTCATGAAATTACCCTTAAAGCTTACTGTTGGAAGAAAGATTTTTGCTGTATTTGCTATCATTTTTATTTTAATTGCAACACTTAGTGTTTCTACTCTTACTGGATTGAACACAATGAACAAGAAATCTAGTGAAGTTGAGGATGTGTGGCTTCCATCAGTAGAAAGGCTAGGTGAAATGAGGTATCTTGTTGAACAGGTTGCTGCGTTTCAGCTGTTCTATGCTAGTGCGGAAACAATTGGAGAAATGAATCAGTTTGATGGGCGATTTGATACGATTTTTAGTAGATTAGATGAGCTGTTCAAACAGGTTGAGAAGACCATTTCGACTAAAGAGGAAGAAGAAATTTATAATGGATTTCAAGCAGAATGGGATAAATATCTTGTTGTTCATGAGGAAATTCTTGCTTTATCAAGAGCCAATCAAGATGATGATGCTAGTCAAATGATCAAACAATCCAGGCAACAAATTGAAACAGTTGAAGGTTATCTAACGAAGCTTGTTGAGTTAAATCAATCAATGGCAAAGGAAGCTGCGGAGGAAAGACATAATCTCACAACCATCATTCTATCCAATACAGCGATTTTGATTGTGGTTGTTCTAGTCATCTCAATCATCATGGGGCTTCTTCTTTCAAGAAGCATATCTCGACCGTTGTCCACGATGTCAATGAGTGTGAAGCAGGTAGCACAAGGGAATTTAATGCTAGATCCTATTTCTATTAAAAATAGGGATGAAATTGGCAAACTAGCAACAGATATTAACACAATGACAGAAAGCTTAAGGAAAATTATCATTGAAGTGATGAATAATTCTGAGAGAGTAGCAGCTACATCTGAAGAGCTTTCAGTTAGTGCTGAACAAACACAACAAGGAAATAATTCGATTTCTACAGCTATTAAAGAGGTAGCTGGTGGTGCGGAGAATCAGGTTACACGTGCTTCTGAGGCAAACCGGGTGGTTCATGAAATTTCAACAGGCATGACACAAGCTGCACGTTCTATACAAGCCGTTTCCGATCTCACATTGGCAACAAATGAAAAGGCAACAACTGGACAAGCAATTGTTTCGCAAACTGTTGTTCAAATGAATGAAGTGCAACATAAAGTTCAACATACCTCGACTGCGATGAATTCGTTAAGTAACAAATCAAACCAAATCGGTCAAATGCTCTCTTTAATAACAAATGTCGCGGAGCAAACAAACCTATTAGCTCTAAATGCAGCTATTGAAGCAGCAAGAGCCGGTGAACATGGTAAAGGATTTGCTGTTGTAGCCGATGAGGTCAGAAAGCTTGCTGAGCAATCAGGAAAAGCAGCTGAAGAAATCAAAAAAGTGATAGATGAAATGCAAACAGAAGTTAATAATGCACTAAAATCTATGAGTGATGGAATCAATGCAGTTGATGATGGAATCGTGATGGTTAATAAAACCGGTGATTCGTTTGAGAATATTGTTGACATGGTAGCTGATGTTGCATCACAATCACAGGAAGTATCGGCTATAGTGGAGCAAGTAAATGCTAGCACACAAAGCATGGTTGATATAATAGAGGAAATCGCAAATATATCTGTCTTCTCAGCGGGAAATACAGAAGAAGTGGCTGCATCAGTTGAACAGCAAAATGCTATTATGACAAAAGTTACTTCATCATCTGAGGAATTGAGTTCAAAGGTATTAGCACTACAGGAGCTAGTGAAGAGCTTTAGAGTTTAGAATGATAAATTATTAGAATTATTTTAATATTACTTTTCATGAAAAAGTATCCATAGTATACTAAAATAAGTGTTAGCGTTTTCAAAGGGTGTATATTTTTTTGGGTGGTAAAGAAAACGGTTTCCGATACTTTTTTATCTTATTTAGGAAACCGGTTTCTATAAAACTTATATCAAACAAGGGGGATTTATTTTGAAGCACAGAATACTAAAAAGGTTTATGGCACTAATAATGGTTCTTGGATTATTAACATCATTACTACCTAATTTTGCTTCAGCAGCAGAAGCTGATTACAACAGCTTGCTTGTTGAACCAGGAAAAAAACCGTCTCAAGCTGGGGCATTAAGTCTTAAGGTAGTTAATGGTCAAAAAACATTGGTTGATAAAAACGGCCAACCAATTCAGCTCCGTGGAATGAGTACTCACGGTTTACAATGGTTCCCAGGAATTTTAAATGAAAATGCGTTTTCAGCTCTATCAAATGATTGGGGTTCAAATCTTATTCGTCTTGCAATGTATGTGGGTGAAGGTGGATATGCTTCAAATCCAGAAGTCATCAAGCAACGTGTCATTGATGGAATTGAATTAGCAAAAGCAAATGATATGTATGTGATTGTCGACTGGCATGTACATGCTCCGGGAGATCCAAATGCTGATGTTTATAAAGGGGCATTGAACTTTTTTAAAGAAATTTCAAGTCTTTATCCTAATGATCCTCACATTATCTATGAATTAGCAAACGAACCAAGTAGTAATAGTAATGATGGACCTGGATTAACAAATAACGCAGAAGGTTGGGCAAAAGTTAAATCATATGCAGAGCCAATTATTAAAATGCTCCGTGATAATGGAAATCAAAACATTGTGATTGTAGGTAGCCCGAACTGGAGCCAACGCGCAGATTTAGCTGCTGATAATCCAATTGATGATGCCAACACAATGTATACTGTTCACTTTTACACTGGCTCACATCCAGCAGCATCAGATAGCTCAAATCGTGAAAATGTCATGAGTAATGCTAGATATGCGCTTGAAAAAGGACAAGCTGTTTTTGCAACAGAATGGGGAACAAGTGAAGCGAATGGAAACAATGGTCCATACTTAGAAGAAGCAAACCAATGGATCAATTTCTTAAATGAAAATAATATTAGCTGGGCTAACTGGTCTTTAACAAATAAAAATGAAACATCTGCAGCCTTTACTCCATTTCAATTGGGGAAAACAGAGGCAACTGATTTAGATCCAGGTGCTGACCAGGTATGGGCACCTAAAGAATTAAGCTTATCAGGTGAATATGTTCGTGCTCGTATAAAAGGAGTATCCTATGAGCCGATCGATCGTACGAAATACTCGAAAGTACTATTTGACTTTAACAACTCGACACAAGGCTTTGGCGTAAATGGTGACAGTCCAGTAAAGGATGTAGCATTAAAGAATGTTGATGGAACTTTACAAATTTCTGGACTAAACGCAAGCAGTGATGTTACTTCAGACAACTATTGAGCGAATGTACGCTTATCTGCTGATAACTGGGGTGAATCAGTTGATGTTCTAGGTGCGCAAGAATTATCAATGGACGTGATTGTGGACAAGCCAACAACTGTTTCTGTTGCAGCGATTCCACAAGGACCTTCAGCAGGGTGGGCTAATCCGACGCGTGCAATTCAAGTAAAAGCAGAGGATTTTGAACCATTTGGAAATAAATACAAAGCAGTATTAACAATTTCAAAAGAAGACGCACCATCACTAGCAACAATTGCAGAAAGCCCTGATAATAACAAGTTAGAGAATATGATCTTATTTGTTGGAGCTGAAAATGCAGATGTTGTTTCTTTAGATAATATGACGGTAACTGGTAAAGAAATTGAGATTGAAGTAGTTAATGATCCAGAAGGAGCAGCAACACTTCCATCTACTTTTGAGGATGATACTCGTCAAGGCTGGAAATGGAGTGGAGACTCTGGAGTTAAAACAGCATTAACAATTGAAGAAGCAAACGGTTCTAAAGCCTTATCATGGGAATTTGCTTATCCTGAAGTAAAACCAACTGACAACTGGGCATCAGCTCCACGCCTAGACTTCTGGTCAGAAGATTTAAAGCGCGGTGACAATGAGTATGTTGCATTTGATTTATATCTTGACCCAACTCGTGCAACAGAAGGTGGAATTTCTATTAACCTAGTTTTCCAACCAGAATCACTTGGCTTCTGGCAACAATCCGCAGAAACTTTTGATATTGATTTAACAGCATTAGACTCAGCAGAAAAAACGGCAGATGGCCTGTATCACTATGAAGCGAAAATTGATGTTACAAACCTTGAAAACGTAAAATCAGATACATCATTACGCAACATGCTACTAATTTTTGCAGATGATGAAAGTGATTTTGCAGGAAGATGTTTGTTGATAATGTAAGATTCGACAAAGCCTCCGCACCTGGTACAGGTGACGGAAACGAAGAAACACCAGCTCAACCAGGCACTGGTGAAAACGAAGGACAAACACCAGACCCTACTGACGGTGACGAAGCAAGCAAAGACCCTGTAGCAACACCTGTAAAAGATAAAGAAAAAGCAGAAGAAAAAGATAAAGACAATAAGGGTGAAAAGCTACCAAAAACAGCAACAAACTCTTTCAATACACTATTGATTGGTGGACTAGTATTACTAGTAGGGGCTGGATCCTACTTCTATCTAAGAAGAAGAGCTAAATTAGAACAAGAATAATACGTGAAAAAGCTTGTGGAGACTATGATTTATCTCTACAAGCTTTTTTGGTTAAGATTGGTGCATTTAAATAAATTTAAAGAACAATAGTGTAATGGAGCGGAAGAAACTTGACTCCTGCGGGAGCAGCGGGACAGGTGAGACCCCGCAGGCAAAGCCGAGGAGGCTCAGCGCACGCCCCGCGGAAAGCAAGTTTCTGCAGCGCAATGGAACGGACTAATTTTTACCCTTAGTCCACATTCACCAAATCAAAACAACTGCGGAAGCGACTTAATAATCGTATACCCGCCCATTAACGCCATCACTATCACTACAAGCGCACCTGAAATCGTTAACCATAACGGATGCTTATAATCCCCAACAATACTCTTCTTATAAGCCGCAACAAGTAATGTTCCAAGCGCTAATGGCAAAATCAGACCATTTAAAGCACCAACCAAAACTAACACTTTAACTGGCTTTCCAATCAACACAAATGCAAGAGTTGACACAACAATAAAACCAATTGTAATCAGCTTATTATTTCTCTCGAATTTATCACTAAATGTACGAATAAACGAAACAGAAGTATACGCTGCACCAACTACCGATGTAATGGCAGCAGAAAACATAATAATACCGAAAATTTTATAACCAACATCTCCAGCCGCAAGCTGAAACACAGATGCAGGTGGGTTCGTTGGATCAATTTGTGAACCCAACCCTTTTGAAACAACTCCCAGTACGGCTAAGAAAAGGGCAATACGCATAACAGATGTAAATAAAATCCCGACAACAGAGCTTCTTGTTACCTCTGGAATCGCGGCTTTTCCTTTTACACCAGCTTCTAAAAGACGATGTCCACCAGCAAAGGTAATATATCCACCAACTGTACCACCAACTAACGTGACAATCGCCAAAACATCAATTTGGGAGGGTGCAACCGATCTGATGATCGCTTCACCAACAGGAGGAGCTGTTGTAATCGCAACGTAAATCATTAATCCAATCATGACAAATCCGGCAATTTGTGTGAAGCGATCCATTGCTTTTCCTGCTTCTTTTACAACGAAAATAAAGATTGCAATCACTGCACCAATCACCGCACCAACCTCCGGCGATACACCGGTTATCGCGTTTAAACCGAGCCCGGCACCCGCAATATTCCCAATATTAAAGGCAAGACCTCCAAGGACGATTAGGAAGGAAAGGATATACCCGAGTCCCGGGAAAACCATGTTGGCGATATCTTGTCCTCTTCTTTCAGAAACAGCAATGATCCGCCATATATTTGTTTGAGCAAAAATATCTAAAATAATAGAAACTAAAATAACAAAACCAAAACTGGCTGCTAATGTTTGAGTAAACACAGTTGTTTGTGTTAAGAAACCAGGTCCAATTGCTGAGGTTGCCATTAAAAAGGCAGCCCCCATTAAGAGTGACCAATTCATTTTTGGTAAAGATGATTTGCTTTTATCATCCTTTTTTGGTGAAACATTAAGTGGCTCCATACATTTTCCTCCTAACTAAACGCTTTTACTTCTATGCCTTCAGATTGCATTGACTCTCTTAGCTGTTTAGCGAATACAAGAGCCTCAGGACCATCTCCATGAATACAAACTGTTTGAGCTAATACAGGTACATCAACGCCTTGCGTTGAACGAACTTTTCCTTCCTTGATCATACGAATAACCTGTGAAACAGAATCTTCATAGCTATGTATAAGGGCATGGGGTTGAGTTCGTGGTGTTAATGAGCCGTCTTGCTGATAGGTTCGGTCAGAAAAGACTTCATGTGCTGTATTAAGTCCGATTTTTTCACCAGCCTTTACTAATTCACTTCCGGCAAGACCGAAAAGAATCAGCTGTGGATCTACTTTGTAAACAGCCTCGGCAATTGCTTCCGATAATTCTCTGTTTTTGGCCGCCATATTATACAAAGCACCGTGTGGTTTAACATGCTGCATTTTTTCTCCTTCTGCCGTTAAAAAGCCGGAAAGAGCTCCTATTTGGTAAACAACGAGATCATACGCTTCCTGCGGAGAAATACTCATGTTACGTCGACCAAAGCCTGCTAAATCAGGAAGACCAGGGTGTGCTCCAATCTTAACGTTATTCTTAAGAGCAAGTTGCACCGTTTTTCTCATCACAGATGGATCTCCGGCATGAAATCCACAAGCCACATTCGCTGATGTTATAAAACGAAGAACTTCTTCATCCATCCCAATCTTATAAGCCCCAAAACTTTCTCCCAAATCACAATTCAAATCAATTTGATACAAGTAAGATTCCCCCTTAAAAAAGAATGAGTGTACAATTGGTTTTATTCCCGAATTTAGGAACTATAGTTTCAATTATTGTAACATGGATTGACTATAATGTATCTGTTTAAATTTTTGAACTATTTTGTTATCTATTCTAACAAACATAATTTTGTTCAAGTTTTTTGTTGTATTTTATAAAAACTAAAATTATAATAGCCTCTAAGTCCGATATAAGGAAATTCAGTTCCGTTTAACGGAATATAATAAATAGATTATAATAAAAATAGCTTAGGAGGCTCTCTAATGTGGGTTATCACTGTCTACTCAGAGCAAAATCATCCGAAAATGTTTGAGTTCAATAACGAAAAAGAAGCAAAAGAAGCTTATGATAAAATAAAAGGAAGTAAATTTCTTTCCCAAATTGTTTACTATAATGATTTCCAATAGTCATTAAGGAAAATCCCAAAATGGAAATCTTCTTATTAAAAGATGCAAAGAGGATGTGAGAGGATTGACAAAGACTAATCATATAAATCAAGCAAACGTCATGATCGAACCTGCTGGAGATGCTGCGATTGTGATTCGGTTTGGTTCTGAAATTGAATATTCCACACATCGTAAGGTACAAATGCTGTCCAATTATTTAACACAAAACAGCTTTAAGGGATTCATTGAATGCATTCCTTCTTATACATGTGTGACCGTTTTTTATGATCCACTATTAGTAGATAAAAATCATGCTTATAAAGTTGGACAAATTGTCTCTCCTTACAAAATTGTCCTTTCCATCATCGAGGATATATTAACAAACCTAAAAGATGAAGAAACTGAACCACACCGGACTGTTGAAATTCCCGTTTGCTATGGTGGTGAATGCGGTCCGGATCTGGAGTTTGTTGCTAAACAAAACAACTTAACAACTGATGAAGTGATAAGCCTTCATTCAGGTGGGGAATATCTCGTTTATATGCTCGGATTTGCCCCTGGCTTTCCGTTTTTAGGAGGAATGTCAGAGAAAATTGCAACACCAAGACGTTCCACACCACGAACTAGCATCCCAGCCGGTTCTGTTGGAATTGCCGGGAAACAAACCGGTGTTTATCCAATTTCCACTCCAGGCGGCTGGCAGCTGATTGGTCAAACTCCTCTTAGTCTTTTCTTATCAGAAAAAGAGCCACCAAGTCTACTTCAGGCTGGAAATGTAGTGAAGTTCTATCCTATTTCCTACAAAGACTTTTTGGAATGGAAGGAGGGAAATAAATGAGTATAACCACTTTACGTTCAGGGCTGCTTACGACGATTCAGGATTTAGGAAGATATGGATACCAAAAGTACGGAGTCATTGTTAGTGGTGCAATGGATACATATTCTCTTAGAATTGCAAATTTATTAGTTGGCAATTCAGAAGGAGAAGCTGCGTTAGAAATTACTCTAATGGGGCCAACGTTGTTATTTGAAAAAGATATGCTCATCGCGATTACAGGAGGTGATTTATCTCCAACCATTGAAGGAGTTTCTGTCCCATTATGGCGTCCAGTTTTCGTGAAAAAAGGAAGTAAACTTCAATTCGGAGCACAAAAATCTGGCTGCAGGGCTTATCTGGCAGTAGCTGGTGGCTTTGCTGTTAAGAGAATGATGAAGAGCAAAAGCACATACTTAAGAGCAGAAATAGGTGGATATCAAGGTAGAGCGATTCAAGAGGGAGATATGTTAGAAACAAACTCGATATCAGAAGGAGTTAAACTAAAAAACATGCAATCTACTAGTTCTTTCTTAACAGCTAACTGGTCTGTTCGTTGGAATGAGTTTTTACCTTTTGCGAAAAATCCGAATATTCGCGTTTTACCAGGAGCACAGTTTGAACACTTTACACAACAAAGCAAGCAGCAGTTTTTCACCCAATCTTTTAGAGTGTCGCCACAATCGGATCGAATGGGGTACCGATTATCAGGACCTGCTATTGAATTAGAGAAAAAAATGGAAATGCTTTCAGAAGCTGTTGCTCACGGAACGATTCAAATCCCTCCTGATGGAAATCCAATTATCCTGCTTGCAGACCGCCAAACAACAGGGGGATATCCGAAAATTGGCCAAGTTGCAACTGTTGACTTACCAGTTGTTGCGCAGGTTATGCCAGGTCAATCCATTTCTTTTACTGAAATAACATTAGAAGAAGCTGAAAGATTGTATCTAGAAAGAGAAAAAAGCTTAAAGCAATTAGCGGTGAGTATTACCTATAAATTAAAACAATAGAAGGAGTGACAATTCATGCTAAATATAAATGACATTAAAGAAATGATTAAAGCAATTGATTCTTCATCCATTCAAAAGTTTAGGTTAGAGCACGAGGGTACAAAGGTTGTGATTGAAAAAATTTCTGAAGTAGAAGGTTCACTCGTTGTTGAAAAGATTTCTAGCCCGCAACCACAAGCAGCACCAGTTGTAAAAGAGCCTCCTGTCGTGGAGAAAAAAGAAAAGGTAGAAGAGGTGAAAGAAGATCTGCATAAAGTGTTGTCTCCAATGGTTGGTACATTCTATTCCCGTTCAAATCCAGATGCAGATCCATTTGTTCAAGTTGGCTCAAAAGTTCAAAAGAACACTGTTGTTTGTATACTAGAAGCCATGAAACTTTTCAATGAAATTGAAGCTGAAGTAAATGGGGAAATTGTTGAGATTTTAGTAGATGAAGGTCAACTTATTGAATTTGGACAGCCTTTGTTTGCAATTAGAGAATCTTAACTTTTCGTAAGGAGGAAGCATCGTATGTTTAAGAAAGTGTTAATTGCTAATCGAGGAGAAATTGCTGTTCGAGTTATTAGAGCGTGTAAAGAATTAGGGATTAAAACAATTGCTGTTTTCTCTGAGGCTGACCGAGAAGCGCTTCACGTAAAATTAGCTGACGAAGCTTATTGTATTGGGAAAACAGCTTCAAAGGAAAGTTATTTACATATCCCGAATATTTTAAGTGCTGCAACAATGACAGGAGCGGACGCAATACATCCTGGCTATGGCTTTCTTGCCGAAAATGCTGATTTTGCTGAGGCGTGTGAAAAATGTCATATCACATTTATTGGCCCAGACTCAGATGCAATTCAGAAAATGGGAACTAAAGACGTAGCCCGTGAAACAATGAGTAAAGCAGGAGTGCCGACTGTACCGGGAACAGATGGGTTGATCAAAGATGAGGAACAGGCATTGCAAGTTGCGACTGAAATTGGTTATCCAGTGATCGTAAAAGCAACAGCAGGCGGTGGCGGTAAAGGTATGAGAGTCGCGTACGGTGCAGAAGAATTGAAAAAAGCAATTCGTCAAGCACAGCAAGAAGCAGAAACAGCCTTCGGAAATCCGGGAGTTTATTTAGAAAAATATTTAGAAGAGCCACGTCATATTGAGATTCAAATCATCGCCGATCGATTCGGTAATGTTGTTCATCTTGGTGAAAGAGATTGCTCCATTCAACGCCGACATCAGAAACTAATTGAAGAGGCTCCGTCACCAGCCCTAGATGAAGTACTGCGTAACAAAATGGGGGATGCGGCTGTAAAAGCAGCTCAATCTGTAAAATACCATGGTGCGGGAACGGTAGAGTTTTTACTAGATAAACATGGTCATTTTTATTTTATGGAAATGAACACGCGTATCCAAGTTGAGCATCCCGTAACAGAGCTTGTTACTGGCATTGACCTTATTAAAGAGCAAATAGCAGTAGCTGCTGGGTACGAATTATCTTTTAAACAAGAGGAAATCAAAATTAACGGCTGGGCAATTGAATGTCGTATCAATGCTGAAAACCCTGCGAAAAACTTTATGCCATCTCCTGGTCTTGTAGAAGGATATCTTCCACCAGGTGGCTTTGGTGTTAGGGTAGATAGTGCTGTTTATCCGGGGTACACTGTTTCTCCTTTTTATGATTCAATGGTTGCCAAACTAATCGTTTGGGGAAAAGATCGCGAAGATGCGATTAACAGAATGAAAAGGGCTCTTGATGAGTTCTTCATAACAGGTATTAAAACAACGATTCCGTTTCATCTCGAACTACTAGAGCATGATGCATTTGTTACGGGAGAGTTCAATACGAAGTTTCTAGAAACCTATCATATTTCAATAAAAGAATAAATTCTCTGCATATACCCTAGTCTAATACAAATCTTGTAAAAGATAAGAAAAAATATATAATGAATGATAGACAATTTTTTCGATAGATGTATCGACTAAGGGGGAGAATTTTTGCAAAATAAGAATAAAACCGTGATTAAATCGATGGACCTCCTTAACCTTTTTTTAACGCACCCTAAACTATCTTTTAATGAAATGATCAAAGTTTCCGGCATGCCAAAAACATCTGTTCATCGTATGCTCGGATCACTTGAGGATATGGGGTTTCTTGATAAAGATGAAGAGGGGAAATACTCTCTTGGTTTATTATTTTTACAATACGGTCAATTGGTAGCGGACAGGCTGGATATCCGTCAAATTGCCTTACCTTATATGAAATTACTTCGAGATGAAATGGGAGAAGCTGTAAACCTGACAATTCGAGACCAAAATGAAGCGATGTATATTGAAAAGGTTGATACAACTCAGCCAGTTAGGCTGTATACAGCAATCGGCAGGAAATCTCCTCTTTATGCTGGGGCATGTTCAAGAGTTCTTCTTGCTTTTTTACCTGAAGAAGAACTAGAGCAATATTTACATGATGTCGAACTAAGAGCAATTGGATCAGGAACGATTACTGACCAAGAAAAGCTCCGTAAAGTATTAAAGGAAACACAGAGGAATAGATATACAATTAGTAACTCAGAGCTAGAAGACTATACGACATCAATCGCTGCGCCAATTTTTAATCATAAAAAAGAAGTTGTTGCAGGTATAAGTGTGGCAGGTCCAAATGTTCGTTTCCAAGCAGAAACAATTCCGGTTATTATTGATAAAGTGAAAGAAGTCGCTGAAAATATTTCAGTTAAATTAGGGTACGATAATAAAAAAGAATGAACTCACTTGGGGAGTTCATTCTTTTTTCGTTGAGAATTAAAGCTCATCTTCCTCAAACTCATCTAAAATTTCTTTTAGGATAAAAGTTAAGTTGTAGTAAACATATAACGATGTCATTAATGCAGGAAAACCGTATCTCTCACCATCTTCACCGGGAATAAGCGGCTGCCTTAATTTTGAATCAATATGTAGGTCGGTGATAGTGTTGAGGCCTGTATCTTCACCTTTAATCACAGCAGAAACACCAACTGTTTGAATTCCTTTAGAAGATAATTCTTGAGCAAGTTTGATCGCTTCAGCATCAGTGGATCGATATGTAAAGAGAAGGACACGGTCGGCAGCTGTTAGTTCCTTCATTTCACCGTTTTGATTGAACAACGCTTCTGAACGGATAAGAGGCTCACTACTGTTAACCGCCTCTAAAACAATTCCATGTAACTCTTGAAAACCATATATATAAATCTTTCCTTCACCAACTAATGCCTGGGCAAGCAAGCGCGCACTATCCTCAATACTCAGCTCCTCTTGCTCAACAATTCGGTTAAAATGACCCGTTAACTGTGTGGAGAAAATTTTCATCAAAAATATAACCTCCTAATGTGACAAACTTCGGGGCGTGCCTGTCACCACCCGAAGTTTCTGCGACAAATTTCGGGAAGTGACAGGCACCGCCCCAACAAGTTTACCATAACAAACCTTATTATGATAAACTTAACCCAAGCAGAATTTGTCGAGAAAAGAAGATGAAAAAATGCAGGAAATATCAAGGGGAAAACGAATCCATTAGGTGATCGTTTATTTATGCTTAAAGCGCTTAATTTTAGCGTGAAAATAAATGCTAATTTTAAAATAAAGTTCGAAACATGTCACAAACAACAAAAAATAACTCAAGAGGTGTAGACAATGTTAAAAGAAAAGATCTTAATTGTTGATGATCAATACGGAATTCGTATTTTATTAAATGAAGTATTTCAAAAAGAAGGATATCAAACATTTCAAGCAGCAAACGGTTTCCAAGCACTTGAAATCGTAGAAAACCACTCTCCAGATCTTGTGTTACTTGATATGAAAATCCCAGGAATGGATGGAATTGAAATTCTAAAAAGAATGAAAGTAATCGATCAAGACATCCGTGTCATCATCATGACTGCTTACGGCGAACTTGATATGATTCAAGAAGCAAAAGACTTAGGCGCACTAACACACTTTGCAAAACCTTTTGACATCGATGAAATTCGTGAAGCAGTAAAAAAGTATTTACCACTTAAAGCGAATTAATTACGAAACCTAACTTTGCAAGCATCCTGTAATATTATATTACCCTAATATATGTCGAATTGTTGCCGAAATCTTCATATATTGGTATGCTAGAAGATGTGAAAAGTGATCATGCGAAGTTACATATAAGGAAAATTATTTGGTCATGCTAGGTATGATATACTTTTCTGTATAAGAAAAATAAGGTCTATATAGGAGGATTTTTCACATGCCTTTAGTTTCAATGACAGAAATGCTTAACAAAGCAAAAGACGAAGCATATGCAGTAGGTCAATTCAACATCAACAACCTTGAGTTCACTCAAGCGATCCTGCAAGCGGCTCAAGAAGAAAGCTCACCAGTTATTCTTGGTGTATCTGAAGGTGCTGCTCGTTACATCGGTGGATTCAAAACTGTTGTAAAAATGGTTGAAGGTCTTATCGAAGACTACAACATCACTGTACCGGTAGCGATTCACCTTGATCACGGTTCAAGCTATGACAAATGTAAAGAAGCAATCGATGCTGGTTTCACATCTGTTATGATTGATGCTTCACATGATCCATTTGAAGAGAACATTGCAACAACTTCTAAAGTTGTAGAATATGCTCATTCAAAAGGTGTATCAGTTGAAGCTGAGCTTGGAACTGTTGGTGGACAAGAAGATGACGTTGTAGCAGAAGGCGTAATCTATGCAGATCCAAAAGAGTGTGAAGAACTTGTTAAACGCACTGGTATTGATTGCCTAGCACCAGCTCTTGGTTCTGTACACGGACCATACAAAGGTGAGCCTAACTTAGGTTACAAAGAAATGGAAGAAATCGCTGGCTTAACAAACATGCCATTAGTACTTCATGGTGGTACTGGAATCCCAACTAAGGATATCCAAAAAGCTATTTCTTTCGGAACAGCTAAAATCAACGTTAACACTGAAAACCAAATTGCTTCTGCAAAAACAGTTCGTGAAGTGTTAGCTGCGAAGCCAGATGAATATGATCCACGTAAATATTTAGGACCAGCTCGTGACGCGATTAAAGAAACAGTTATCGGCAAAATGCGTGAATTTGGTTCATCTAATAAAGCGTAATAATATTTTAGGGATAAACCGCCTTGCAAAAAGGCGGTTATATTCCGAAAATTAAGAAAGCGCTAACAAATTAGTGGTAAAATCCTTCTAAACCTTTACCTAGCTGACCATAATTGATAGAATAATAGAAAACGGACTTGCCTATGCTAGTCCGTTTTCATTTGTCATCTGAGATTTTAATTCTTTTTCCGCAAATCATAACCTACAAAAACCTTTCAGTGCATCAAGTTTCCTATCTTAAGTACAGCATTTATTCACGAAGCTCTCAAAAACTGGATGGAAAAACGGATTCTTTTACAGTAAATCATTGTTGTCCAACACAATAGATGGTTTAATAATAAGAGGGTTAAAAAAAGATTATATCTTCTTAATGAATAAGTTTTACATAAGTAAGATTGTTATGTATTGACTAAGGCATATAAGGCAATAAAATAGATAAACACTTTTAAAAAGTAATAGTCGTATAACATGGTTGCTAATTTTTTAATTATGTTGACTAGATGTTTTTATTCGGAAAACATGATGGTCGTGTGATTTTATACATAGCTATGCTTAAAACAGAGCTTAGCTCACCCTTAATGTTCTTTCCGGAAAGTCAACTTCATAGAAGGGAGACTAACATGGAAAAATTAAAAGTTGCCGGTGGAGATTTACTAAAAGGTACAGTATCAATTAGTGGAGCAAAAAACAGTGCGGTTGCACTGATCCCAGCGACGATACTCGCTGAATCTCCTGTTACAATTGAGGGTTTACCAAACATTTCAGATGTGAATATATTAGGTGGTTTATTAGAGGAAATCGGTGGTAAAGTAGAGTTGAAAAACAACGAGATGGTCGTTGATCCTTCTGCGATGATTTCGATGCCTTTACCAAACGGAAAAGTGAAAAAGCTTAGAGCTTCTTACTATTTAATGGGAGCTATGCTTGGTCGCTTCAAAAAGGCAGTAATCGGCCTTCCTGGTGGCTGTCACTTAGGTCCCCGCCCGATTGACCAGCACATTAAGGGGTTTGAGGCATTAGGTGCTCAAATCACAAATGAACAAGGTGCGATCTATCTTCGTGCTGATGAGCTAAAAGGAGCTCGTATTTATCTAGACGTTGTT
This sequence comes from Bacillus sp. AFS040349, assembly GCF_002577655.1. Lineage (NCBI taxonomy): Bacteria > Bacillati > Bacillota > Bacilli > Caryophanales > Bacillaceae > Bacillus > Bacillus sp. AFS040349. The sequence goes on from NZ_NUMC01000014.1 coordinate 65,419, forward strand.
AGTGTTGGTGCAACCATTAACATTATGCTAGCAGCTGTATTAGCTAAAGGCAGAACAATTATTGAAAATGCAGCAAAAGAACCGGAAATCATTGATGTTGCGACATTATTAACAAGTATGGGTGCGAAAATTAAAGGTGCTGGTACAGATGTGATCCGCATCGATGGTGTTGAAAAGCTGCATGGCTGCCGTCATTCCATTATTCCTGACCGCATTGAAGCAGGAACATATATGATTATTGGTGCTGCAATGGGTAAAGAGGTCATGATTGACAATGTCATTCCTTTACACCTTGAATCCCTAATCGCGAAGCTAAGAGAAATGGGCATGCATATTGAAACAAGTAATGACCAGATATTAATCGTTGGTGGTCAAAAGGAACTAAAAGCTGTTGATATTAAAACGCTCGTATATCCTGGCTTTCCAACAGACTTGCAACAGCCATTTACTTCTTTCCTTACAAAAGCAACTGGAACAAGTATGGTAACAGACACCATTTATTCTGCACGCTTTAAACATATTGATGAACTTAGAAGAATGGGTGCAACTATTAAAGTTGAAGGCAGATCAGCAATCGTCTCGGGCCCTACTAAGCTTCAAGGAGCAAAAGTAAAAGCAAGTGACCTGCGCGCAGGGGCTGCCTTAGTCTGCGCAGGCTTAATGGCAGATGGAATAACGGAGATAACAGGTTTAGAGCATATTGATCGAGGGTACAGTCAGTTAGAAGAAAAACTAACAGGCCTTGGAGCAACAATTTGGCGTGAAAAATTAACAGAAAAAGAAATTGAACAACTTCAAAATTCGTAATAAGTTGTAAAATATGATCGTCAAGGATAAGGAACACCTTTGTCCTTGACGATCATACTTTCTTTGTAATTGCTCTATTTTTAATGGAAAATCCCAAAAATGATTGATTAAATCTAAAAAATAGGGTAAAAATAAAGAGTGCTGCATTGAATGAATAACTACAAAATCTACTTCAAGCTCACCTTCATTTCCTTCTCTATCCTAAAGTGATATGTTTATTCTTCTTTTACAACATAGAGCAAATCATCTTCATCCTAATTTGCTACTAGACAAGTTCTCACATATGAAATGAGTTTGAATGATGATCGTTTGAAAGTATGATGTATTGAAAATTGAAAAAGAGTGGTGTTTTTATGAATCAGGTTTCAATTTCTTCATTGGAACATATGAAATTGAAAGAATTATACGAGCTTGCACGTCACTATAAAGTGTCTTACTATAGCAAGCTAACGAAAAAAGAATTAATTTTTGCGATTTTAAAAGCAAATGCAGAGCAAGAAGATTTACTGTTTATGGAAGGTGTTTTGGAAATTATTCAGTCTGAAGGATTTGGTTTCTTAAGACCGATTAATTACTCACCAAGCTCAGAGGATATTTATATCTCAGCATCCCAAATCAGACGCTTTGACTTACGTAATGGAGACAAAGTTTCAGGTAAAGTTCGACCTCCTAAAGAAAACGAACGCTATTACGGGTTACTTCATGTAGAAGCGGTAAACGGTGAAGACCCTGAAACAGCCAAGGAACGTGTTCACTTCCCAGCACTAACTCCTCTATACCCAGATAGACAAATATATCTTGAAACAAAACCTAATCACCTATCTACAAGAATTATGGACCTTATTGCACCAGTTGGATTCGGGCAACGTGGTTTAATTGTGGCACCACCTAAAGCAGGTAAAACAATGCTTTTAAAGGAAATTGCCAACAGCATCACAACAAACAACCCTGAAGCAGAGCTAATCGTCCTGTTAATCGATGAAAGACCTGAGGAAGTAACTGACATCGAACGTTCAGTAGCTGGTGATGTTGTAAGCTCTACATTTGATGAGGTTCCAGAAAATCATATTAAAGTGGCCGAGCTTGTTCTTGAAAGAGCTATGCGCCTAGTTGAGCATAAAAAAGACGTGATCATCTTAATGGACAGCATCACACGTCTAGCTCGTGCTTATAACTTAGTCATCCCGCCAAGTGGCCGTACATTATCAGGTGGTATCGACCCAGCGGCATTCCACCGTCCAAAACGCTTCTTCGGTGCAGCTCGTAATATTGAAGAAGGCGGAAGCTTAACCATTTTAGCTACAGCTTTAGTTGATACAGGCTCCCGTATGGATGACGTAATTTACGAAGAATTCAAAGGTACTGGTAACATGGAGCTTCACCTTGATCGTTCTCTTGCAGAAAAACGTATCTTCCCAGCAATCGATATTCGTCGTTCTGGAACAAGAAAAGAAGAGCTTCTTATTCCTAAAGAACACCTTGAAAAACTATGGGCGATCCGTAAATCTATGACAGACACTCCTGATTTTGTTGAAAAGTTCCTAAGAAAACTTCGTCAATCAAAATCAAACGAGGAATTCTTTAGTAACTTAGATGAAGAAATGAAAAAGGCACGAACTCGGTAAATAATCAAAATAGTAATATTTAACTTCAGCTTGATTTTAGTTTAAGCACTTGTTATAATTTCATCATGTGCTTTTCTAGGAAACAGCTTGTCAGTTGGACGAGTGAGAGCCTAGATATATAACTCTGTTTCGAAAGACTCAGGGCGGAAGGAGATGAAAAGAATGAAATCAGCAATTCATCCAAACTATAATACAGTTATGGTGACATGTGCATGTGGTAACGAATTCGAAACTGGATCTACTAACAAAGAGATCAAAGTTGAGGTTTGTTCTGAGTGCCATCCATTCTACACTGGACGTCAAAAATTTGCAGATGCAGGTGGACGTGTAGATAAATTCAACAAAAAATACGGCCTTAAGTCACAACAACAATAATAAGGCTTTTTCCAAACAGGCAGGACATTTTGGCTCTTGCCTGTTTTTTCACGCCCACTTTTACAATTTTCACACTAAAATTTGGTTATCCTACATATATTGGTAGGGTTTTTGAACGTTGATACCATGTATAATACATGTCATAATAGATGATCACTTTACCAGGAATCGGTTGTCCGAGTAAACTCGGGGCAACGAAGGGAGAGGCCGTTTCAATGTATGTAATGAAGCAAAGTGGATGGCTTGAAATCATTTGCGGAAGCATGTTCTCAGGCAAATCAGAGGAGCTCATTCGTCGCGTAAGACGAGCTCAATTTGCAAAACAAGAAGTAAAAGTATTTAAACCTGTAATCGACAATCGATACAGCGAAGAAAGTGTTGTTTCCCATAACGGAACAGCCATCATATGCAAACCACTCGCTGCATCAGTTGAGATTTTTGAATATATAACAGAAAAAACAGACGTCATCGCAGTCGATGAAGTCCAATTCTTCGATGAACAAATTGTTGACGTCCTAACTCTACTAGCCGATCAAGGCTACCGCGTCCTTGCAGCTGGACTTGACCAAGACTTCAGAGGAGAACCTTTCAGCGTAGTTCCTGCCCTAATGTCACTAGCTGAATCCGTCACAAAGCTTCAAGCTGTATGCTCTGTCTGTGGATCTCCTGCAAGCCGTACCCAAAGACTCATCAACGGCAAACCAGCATCCTATGACGACCCAATCATCCTAGTCGGTGCCTCTGAATCCTACGAACCAAGATGCAGACACCACCACGAAGTACCGGGCGCACCGGTAAAGGACTTTAAGAGAGAGAGTAATGTGGTGAAGTAGGGTTGGGGTGGGGAGGTGCCTGTCACTTCCCGGATTTTGTCGAAAGAGTTTTATCGCTGTTTTGACTTCTAAGAGAATAATTAAATTGAGCAGTCCAATTTTAGAGAGAATTGGGCTGTTTTTTTATGGTTTGGGTGATGAACGACAAGATAGGTAGATATACCGATTGATTTGTCGTTCATAAGGGCGATGAACGACAAACCAGCCGGAAACACCAATTGATTTGTCGTTCATAGAGGTGGTGAACGACAAACCAGCCGGAAACACCAATTGATTTGTCGTTCATAGTGGTGATGAACGACAAACCAGCCGGAAACACCAAACGTTTTGTCGCTCATAAGAGTGATGAACGACAAAACAGTCAGAAAATGTAATTCACCTGTCGTTCATAAATGACTACACATGATTTTCCCACTTTTTTCTCCGGATATAGAGCGTGTATGTCATTCTGTTTTCACCAATTCCCACGCCCTCATTTCCCCTCATGAAAAGAAAAACATCGGGCATCCTACACAGTAGGAGGTGCTGAAAAATGAAAAAGGTACTTATCTTATCTATCCTCTGCTTTTGTATGGCAGGCTGCCAGTTTCAAGCAGGAGAACGCTACGAGCCCCAACAAGAAGACGTAAACGGGTTAAGATTGATGAGGGATGGTCATGGCACATATGATAACCAAGAGCTCGACGATGAGCAGTTTGTTCCAAACCAAAACCCAAATTTCATTGATCTAACAGAAACAAGACCCGACAAAGGGGATGACCAAAGTAAATTAGAAGAGGCAATTATGAATGACGATACCTTATCATTAGGAAGAGTCAACATGAATGCAAACCATATAAATGTGACGGTATATACAACTGAGGATCTTTCAAAAAAAGAAATGAAGAAGAAAACGAAGGAAATTCATGAAAACATGATTACGGCTTTACCAAGATATCGAATAGATGTAAATCTAGAAAAGAAATAAGAGGGGGCATTTCGCCCCTTAAAAACCTAAAATAGAACTAATTAACCCTTTTCGGCGCGATGGCTTCGCTGGTGCTTTTGTTTGATCAAAAACAAGAGCAGGATCTTTACCAAATTCTTGTTTTTTCGAAAGTTTCTCTTGCTCAAGCTCTTCAATTCGAAGCTCTAACTTTTTAATTGTGCTTTGTAATTCTTCCATCTCTCTTCGATGTTGAAGAAGTTGGTAGGATACGACTCCATCAGCCTTGCTTTGAACTTTTCGTTCTACTTCTTCGATCCTTTGTGTTAAGGAATCTACTTTGCTTTCATCTAATGATACCATTTGAGTAATAGTCCCCTTTCGTGTTTGCTCATTAGCAGGTGTTGGGGTGACTGTCGGATTGTTTTGCAGTTGTTTTAATCTCTCTATATCTGCATCTGAAAATTGATAGTGTCCCAGCTCGTTTTTCTCTAGCTCCAAATCTAACTGATCTACCCATCTCATTAAAGTTCTTCTCGAAACCCCAAGTGACTTTGCAACAGCAGCTGTACTCATCTTTTCTCCTCCCCTGATACTGATATAAGTACAAGTCCAAAACTCCTCGTTGCGCCAATCCTAAGAACAGAAATTGTTAAGGAACTTACTAGAGTAGAATTTCGACCTAAAAAGAAAGTTCCCTTCACATTAGACAAAACAAGAACCAATTCGGCAAAGAAAGTGGATGTTTTACATATTGTGAAGAGTTCGACAAATTTCGGGAAGTGACAGGCACCCAAACCAAACAGTTCGACAAAACTCGGGAAGTGACAGGCACCACAACCCAGAAAATTCCCACAATTCTATTGACAGTTCCCCTTACTTCTCATACAATTGAAAACAATTATCAATTGCGTTTGGGAGGAAAGAATTTTGGATAAGAAGTTACATCATCGTAGAGGGTTATTATTATCAGTTTTTATTTTTATTTTATCTTCAGTTTTGCTAGGGTGTGCTAATAGCAGTGAAGAAGTAGCAGGCTCAGAGGAAAAAGGCGAAGAAAATATGCTGACGTTTGCTTGGCCTAGAGATATAGGTGAAATGAATCCGCATGTGTATAATCCTTCACAATTATTTGCGCAATCAATGGTATATGAACCATTAGTTAGCTATCAAGAAGGTGGAGAGCTAAAACCGCATCTTGCAGAGTCTTGGGATATTTCTGAGGATGGTAAGGAATATACGTTTCATCTTCGAGAAGGTGTAAAGTTTTCTGATGGAACGAGCTTTAATGCCGAAGTTGTGAAAAAGAATTTTGATACCATTTTAAATCATTTAGATATGCATAGCTGGTTAGGGTTTCTATCAAAAATTGCTTCAACTGAAGTTGTTGATGAAAGTACATTCAAGCTAACTTTAACAGAAGCTTATTATCCAACCATTCAGGAATTAGCCGTTGTTCGACCAGTTCGATTCTTAGGTGAAGCGGGGTTTCCTGAGGATGGTGATACATCAAAAGGTGTAGTAGAACCAGTTGGAACAGGTCCGTGGGTGCTAGAAGAGTATAAAGTAGATGAATATGCAGTTTTCAAGCGTAATGAAGAGTACTGGGGCGAGCTTCCAAAAGAAGAAAAAATCACAGTGAAAATTATTCCTGATGCCGAAACAAGAGTGCTTGCGTTTGAAAAAGGTGAAATCGATCTTCTGTATGGAGAAGGGACAATTAGCTTAGATGCCTTCAAACAGTTAGAATCAACAGAAAACTATGAATCTAGTATTTCTGAGCCAGTTGCAACAAGACAGCTTGTAATAAATTCGAAAAAAGAACAGCTTTCTGATGAAAAGGTACGTCAAGCTTTACACTACGCTTTTAATAAGGAAGCTTTAGTTGAGGGCGTTACGTCAGGATATGAAGAAAAAGCAGACTATATCCTGCCAACAAACTTACCTTATACGAAAGACAATGGTGCAATTGTTATTGATTATGATGTAGAAAAAGCAGGATCGTTATTAGACGAAGCGGGCTGGACGCTTTCTGAAGGAGAAACGGTTCGTGAAAAAGATGGACAACCCCTTGAAATTGAGCTAATGTATGATTCAGCAGAACTCATTCAAAAAACAATGGCTGAAGTTCTTCAATCAGAATGGGCAGCAATTGGTGTGAAATTAAACATTGTCGGAGTTGAATTAACTGAGCAGGTTCAACGTTTTAAGGATAATAATTTTGAAATTAATTTCTTTAGTAACTACGGAGCTCCTTATGATCCACATACGTTCTTAAACATCGTTGCATCAGAAGGGTTTGGATTTAATGAGGCAATATCAGCTTATCCAAACAAAGCTGAAATTTTGAAACAAATTGCAGAGGTTCCTAAGACAACTGATGAGGCACAACGTCAGCAACTATATACATCAATCTTAACGTCGATACAAGATCAGGGAGCGATTATTCCTATTTCTTATATTAAGAAAACAGCAATTTATCAAAAGGATGTAACGAACTTTACTTTCCCTGCTAATCGTGATGAGCATCCATTTACGAACATTAGCATGAAGTAGGAAGTTGTAGTACCAGGAGGTTATTATGGGCACTTTTATTTTAAAGCGAATGTTCTCGATCGTTCCGGTTTTTCTTTTGGCAGCACTTGTGACAACCGGAATGATTCATCTTTCACCGGTAGATCCGGCTGAAGCTTATTTAACTGCGGCCCATATTCAACCAACTGATGAACTCTTGGAACAAAAAAGACAAGAGTTTGGCTTAGATCAGCCATTTTTCATTCAATATGTAAATTCTATTATAAAGATATGCCAGCTTGATTTTGGCATATCTTATGTTTCGAATAAGCCTGTTTGGGATGAGGTCATCACTCGAATTCCAGCTACTATTCAGTTAGCACTGGGCAGTATTTTAATAGCGATCCTTGTTAGTGTTCCTCTTGGCTTTCTTGCTGGAATAAAGAAAAATAGTATGATAGATCACTTTAGTCGATTTCTTTCCTTTATAGGGGCTTCCATCCCCTCTTTTTGGCTTGGATATCTTTTTATTTTTTTCTTTTCTGTAAAGCTCGATCTATTTCCAGTTGAAGGAACCGGAACATGGCAGCATCTTGTTCTACCTTCAGTAACCCTGGCTCTTCCGTTAATTGCGATTTACACAAGATTGTTACGTGCCAGTGTGCTTGAAAATTTGGATGAACCTTATGTGCTCTACGCGAGAACGAGGGGAATTAATGAAAAAACAATCATGGCGAAGCACGTGTTGAGAATTGCGATTTCGCCAATGATTACCGGGTTAGGAATGAATCTTGGAAAACTTCTAACAGGTACGATTATTGTTGAAGCTGTTTTTTCTTGGCCAGGCTTTGGTCGTTATTTTATTGAAGCGATTTTTAACCGTGATATACCCGTGATTCAGTGCTATGTGTTAATTGGAGCAAGTTTGTTTATTATTAGTAATTTACTAGTAGATGTGATTCAAATGGTGATAGATCCGCGCATTTCCAGGAAAGTAGGCTACAAGCAATGATAAGAAGAATACGCCAAATTTTCATCAGTCAAAAAATAATTCCGATCTGCTCGATTATTTTAGGTATTCTTTTCTTCATTGCTATATTTGCTCCTTGGATTGCACCTAATGATCCAATCGCAGTTAACATAGTGAATAAATTACAGCCTCCATCATGGGAATATCCTTTAGGGACGGATCAGCTAGGAAGATGTAATTTATCAAGAATATTATATGGTGCCCGTATATCACTAGGATTTGCCATTTTAATTTTTATCTCATCTATTCTAATTGGTTTGATCGTCGGGACCTTTTCAGGATATAAAGGCGGCTGGATTGATCACGTTTTAATGAGGTTTTGTGATGGAGTGATGGCTTTTCCAAACTTGATCCTTGTTCTTGGCCTTGTAGGTATTTTTGGACCTGGGCTAACACAAGTCATTATCGCCATTATGCTTGTGCAATGGGTTTATTATGCACGGATGTTCCGGGGGATGGTCCTAAGCTTAAAGGAGCAGAACTTTATTGCTGCTGCAAAGGTGAGTGGATCTTCTCAATGGAAAATTATTAAAAATCATATTGTTCCAAACGTCCTTCCACCGCTTGTTGTGATGGGAACATTAGAAATGGGCTGGGCGATAATGGATATATCGGCCATGTCGTTTCTCGGATTGGGCGTTCAGGCTCCTACACCAGAGTGGGGTGCAATGATTCATGAAGGAAAGTCGTACATACGAACGAATCCTGAATTAATGCTCTATCCGGGCTTGTTCATTATGGTAGTCATCATTACATTCAATTTATTAGGCGAAGCATTGTCAGAGCGTTACGGTGTAAAACGTAGATTTTAACAAAGGATGAGAAGGTTGGAAACAGAACAGTCAAATGTGCTACAGGTCAAAGATTTACATGTAAAGGTAAAAACGAAAAATAGTGAGGTTTCTCTAGTTCAAGATCTTAATTTTGAATTAAAGCGTGGAAGTGTTCTTGGTCTTGTTGGAGAAAGTGGATGCGGTAAAACCGTTACAAGTATGTCCATCCTTCAACTTCTTAACAAAAAAACGTCAACAATCGAAGGAAGTATCACATTACAAGGTCGTGAATTAAATGGTTTGAGTGATAAAGACATGCGTAAGATACGTGGTAAGGATATCGCGTTTATTATGCAAAACCCAATGAATGCTTTTACACCTGTTTTTACAATTGGCCATCAATTTGTTGAAACGATTCGCTCTCATACAAATTGTCATAAAAAACAAGCAATAGAGCTTGCGATCGAAGCAATGAACTCTGTGAATCTACCTGACCCTGCAAAACTGCTAAAATCCTATCCTTTTCAATTAAGCGGAGGTATGCTTCAGCGTGTGATGATTGCCATTGCAGCTTGTACCCATCCAGCTGTTATTATTGCCGATGAACCAACTACTGCACTTGATGTGAAAAATCAAAAAACAGTATTACATCATTTAGATGCGATTCGCTCTAAATATGGCTCGGCTATTCTTTTGATTTCCCATGATCTGGGGGTTATCTCAGAAATGGCAGATGACGTAGCGGTCATGCAAAATGGTAAAATCGTTGAAAAAGCAGATGTGTTTCAGCTATTTGATGAGCCGCAGCATGAATATACAAAGAAACTATTGCATGCACGACCACTACTACATGTAAAGGAAACTGTCATTTGAGATTGAGGGGGAGAAAAATGAGTTTATTACAAGTAAATAACGTAACTCATAGCTACGGATCTCAATCCTTTTTTAAGTGGAAAGACCGTTCGAAAAAGATTCTTTCCGATATTTCCTTTTCTATTGAAGAAGGAACCTGTTTAGGAATGCTTGGTTCAAGCGGGGCTGGTAAAAGTACTTTAGGTAAAGTGATACTTGGATTAGAACAACCACAAAAAGGTGAAATTCTTTTTCAAGGCCATGATCTTTATAACGTTGATAAGCGTACTCTTCATAAAATTCGCCGTGATCTTCAAGTAGTATTCCAGGATTCCTACTCTTCCGTTAATCCTCGACTGACGGCAGAACGCATTATTGCCGAGCCTTTAGAAAACTATGAAAAGCTAACGGTGAATGAACAAAAGCGAACGATTATTGAGTTGCTGGAAAGAGTAGGTCTAAGCGAAAAGGACCTAAAAAAATACCCGAACCAATTTAGCGGTGGCCAATTACAAAGAATCAACATCGCAAGAGCCATCTCCCTAAAGCCTAGCTTGATCGTATTAGACGAATCTGTCAGCAGTCTTGATATGGTGAATCAAACACTTGTTTTAGAATTACTAAAAGAGCTAAAGAAAGACTTTGGCTTATCTTACTTCTTTATTACACACGACATAAAAGCCGCTTATGAAATTAGCGATAAAATTGGCTTGCTAGAAAAAGGAGAATTAGTAGAACTCTACCACGACAAAACTCAATTCTTCACCTCAAACCACCCCGTCGCAAAAGAAATGAGAAACTCTATCCTTGCCGAGCACCCACGAAACCGCACAGTAAGGGACAGCGGCTCGTTTGGTGACAAAGGGACAGGTCCCGCGTATAAGATCCTATGACAAAGAAGGGACGGAGGGACAGGTTCCTTGACCCGCGAATAGGAATGTACGGATCGGGATTTGTACAAAGAAGGAGTGTCCACTATTTGGACACTCCTTTTTATGTGCCATTTGTATGGTGTGTAAACATGTTTTAGCCGACAAAACTCGGGGGGTGACAGGCACCACCAACCCAAAGTACCTAGTCCTGTTCGACAAAACTCGGGAAGTGACAGGCACCACAAAAAAGTGGGACAAGGAACCTGTCCCCACATCACCCCTCATACAACTCCAACGGCAGGCCATCAGGATCTTTAAAAAATGTATATTTCTTGCCGGTAAATGGATCGATTCGAATTTCTTCGACTTCTACATCTTTTCCTATGAGCTCATTAACAGCCTCATCAATATTGTCCACTTCAAAAGCGAGGTGTCGTAATCCTGCTGCTTCGGGCTGATTTGGTCTGCCAGGGGTATCTGGGAAAGAAAATAGCTCAATTTGATAGGTGTCATGAACAATCAAATCTAATTTATACGACTTCCGTTCTTCACGATAAACTTCCGATATAACAGGAAATCCAAGGACCTCTGTGTAAAACTTCTTTGATTTATCATAATCAGAACAAATAATCGCAACATGGTGGATTTTATTGATTTTCATATTTTAACTTCTCTCCCTAAATATGTAATAAAGTCACTGTTTTTCACAAATCATATTATAATGAACTATATTTAGTCAATTTGCTTTTGACGCTTATTGTGACCTATACTATAATTATAATGTTATGCATGAAAATTGAGGTGAACATGTGTGTTAGATCGTTTACAATCGGTAGAAGACCGTTATGAAAAGTTAAATCAGCTTTTAATGGATCCAGATATTATTAATGATTCAAAAAAGCTACGTGAATATTCAAAAGAACAATCAGACTTGCAAGAAACTGTGGAGGCTTACCGCGAATACAAAGAAGTCCGTGAGCAAATTTCTGATACAAAATCAATGCTTGAAGAGAAGCTTGATGCAGAAATGCGTGAAATGGCGAAGGAAGAGCTTTCCGAGTTAGAAGAACGTGAAGAAGAATTAACAGCTCGTCTTAAGCTTTTACTTGTTCCAAAAGATCCTAATGATGATAAAAACGTTATTATGGAGATCCGTGGAGCAGCGGGTGGTGATGAGGCTGCATTGTTTGCGTCTGATTTATACCGTATGTACAGCCGTTTTGCTGAGATGCAAGGCTGGAAAACAGAAGTAATGGAAGCGAACGCAACAGGTACCGGTGGTTATAAAGAAATTATCTTTATGATCAATGGTAAAGGTGCTTATTCAAAGTTGAAATTTGAAAACGGTGCCCACCGTGTACAACGTGTTCCTGAAACAGAATCAGGTGGTCGTATTCATACTTCAACTGCGACAGTTGCTGTTTTACCAGAAGCTGAAGAAGTAGAAGTGGAGATCCATGAAAAAGATATTCGTGTTGATACATTTGCATCAAGTGGTCCAGGAGGACAAAGTGTTAATACAACAATGTCAGCTGTTCGTTTAACACATTTACCAACTGGTACAGTTGTATCGTGTCAGGATGAAAAATCACAAATCAAAAACAAAGAAAAAGCGATGAAGGTACTTCGTGCTCGTGTTTATGATAAATTCCAACAAGAAGCACAAGCTGAGTACGATCAAAACCGTAAGCTTGCGGTTGGTACTGGTGACCGTTCAGAGCGTATTCGAACATATAACTTCCCGCAAAACCGTGTAACAGACCACCGAATCGGTTTAACGATTCAAAAGCTTGATCAAATCTTAGAAGGTAAGCTTGATGAAGTCGTGGAAGCACTTATCGTTGAAGATCAATCAAGCCGCCTTGAAGCTGCGGAAGATTAAAATAAACATGAAATTTGTGTACGAAGCCCTAAATTGGGCTTCTTCTTTTTTAAAGGAAGCGGGAAGAGATGAAAATGCAGGAGAATTATTGCTGCGCCACCATCTAGAGATGGAGCGGGCAACATTATTGTCTAATTTGAGACTGGTCCTCTCAGAGAAGCAAATCCACGCATTTCAAGCTGATGTGAAAAAACATGCAGAAGGACAGCCTGTTCAATACTTAATCGGATATGAAGAGTTTTATGGCAGACGTTTTCTTGTTAATAAAGAGGTGTTAATACCAAGGCCGGAAACAGAGGAGCTTGTTGAAGGGATTTTACAAAGAGCCTCTCAGCATTTTGAGGGGGAGCAAAAACTAAATGTCGTCGATGTTGGGACAGGTAGCGGTGCAATAGCCATTACATTGGCTCTTGAAAATCCGAATTTCCGTATCGCAGCTGTTGATATTGCAGAGGAATCTCTTCAAGTAGCACAGCAAAACAGCAGAGAACTACATGCTGAAGTCGAGTGGCTTCACGGAGATTTACTAGAACCTGTTAAAAATAAAATCGATATCTTAGTATCAAATCCACCTTATATTCCAGATTGGGAAATCGAAACACTGTCACCTGTTGTGAAGGATCATGAACCAATGCGGGCGTTAGCTGGTGGCGAAGATGGCTTGGATTTTTATAAAAGATTGATCAATGACATGCAAAGCCTGCTAAATCCAAAAGCATTAATTGCGTTTGAAATTGGAGCAGGACAGGGGAAGGATGTTAAGGCTCTTCTTGAACAAGCACTTTCGACAAAGGCCAAAGTAGAAGTTGTTTACGATATTAATGGTAAAGATCGCATGGTATTTGCAACAATTTAAAGAATAGAACCCTTGGTAAAACAGGGCTCTATTCTTTTTTTAAAACTATAAAACTATTTTTTTGAAAAATATAGTTTAAGAATCTCTCACGCTGACTATACTGTCTACTACAAGGGAGGCGTGAGGAAATGAAAAAACAACAATTAGCACTTATATATATATTCTTATTATTCTTTGGGGCAATAGCAAATGTGTATAAAGAGCCGGTGGAAGCAAGCGCACAGGAGCCGGTAGTGATTCCAGATGAGGCGATTCGCTTACGAATTCTAGCAAATAGTAATTCTGATGAAGATCAAGAGTTAAAGAGAAAAGTTCGTGACGAGGTAAACAAGGAAATCACAGAATGGGTTGCAGAATTAACTTCAGTAGAAGCAGCAGAAGAGTTAATAGAATCAAGACTTCCGGAAATCGAAAACATCGTTGCACGTGTACTAAAGGAAGAAAAGATGGAGCAAGAATATACAGTAGATTTTGATCATGATGTAAGCTTTCCAACAAAGCTTTATGGTAACTTTATTTATCCAGCAGGTGAGTATGAAGCAATCTTAATCAGCCTTGGTGAAGCAAAGGGCGCTAACTGGTGGTGTGTCCTATTCCCACCGCTATGCTTCCTAGACTTCTCAAACGGAGAAGCCGTGCAAGCCGAAGAAACAGAAAAAACAAACGAAGCAAGCAAAACAACTGAAGAAGTGGCATCACTAGTTGTTGACGAAGAAGAAGAAAAGCAAGAAGTAGAAGTGAAATTCTTTTTGGTTGAGTGGTTTGAAGGGTTGTTTTCGTGAAGGGTGCCTGTCACTCCCCGAAGTTTGTCGAATACAAAAAGCCGGAGTGATAATCACTCCGGCTTTTTTGATCGATTTATTCTACTGTTACTTCAACTTGAATTTCTTCATCTGCTTCAACTGTTTCTTCTTCCACAGCTGTTGCGTGAACAGCAGAGTTTGCATGTGCATGTAATTTTGCCATGTTACTAGCGTGTTCGTTTGCTTTTGCTGCTGCTTTATTTTTGCTAGAAGTATTTACTTCAACAGTTTTACTAGCTTCATCTTCAGTAGTTTCTATCGTTGCTTCTTCAGTTGTAGCTTCTTCTACAGTCGTTTCGCTATCTTCGTTAACGTTCGTAGACTCTTCCGTACCTTCTTCAGTTGAACCCTCTTCTACAATTGTCTCGTTTTCTTCGTTAACATCTGTAGACTCTTCCGTACTTTCTTCAGTTGCGCCCTCTTCTACAGTCGTTTCACGATCTTCATTAACGTCAGTAGCTTCTTCTGCATCTTCATCAGTCGCAGCATCTTCTTCTACAGTCGGTTCAATTTCTTCGTTAACATCTGTACCTTCTTCAGTTGCATCAGTTTCTACAGTAGATTTGCTATCTTCATTAACATCAGTAGCTTCTTCAGTTGTATCTTCAGAAGTATTTTCTTCTACATCTGTTGCCACTTCTTCTTCAGCTACAGCGTGAACAGCAGCATTTTTATTTGCATGCAATTTTGCATTGTCACTAGAATTCTCATATGCTTGTGAGTTTGCTTTGTTTGCTGCAGATTTATTTTGCTTTTCTGTTTTCTCAACAGCTTCTGTTTGTTCCACTTCCGTTACTTCAGGTTGCACTTCTTCTACCGTTTTTTGAGCTTTTACTTTCGTTTTTCCATGAACAGCCGAATTTGCAGCAGCATGTTCTTTTGCTGTTGCGCTAGCTTTAACACTAGCCTGTGACTTTCCAGCTTTCACTTCAACTTTTTTAGCTTCTACAACTTTCACCGTTCTTACTGCTTTAGCATCTTTCGGTCCTGCTGCTTCACTAATTTGACCTCCAGCAAAAATTCCTACTGAAACAATTCCTGCTAATACCGCTGTTTTTACCACATTCATTTTTAACATATGATTCTCTCCTTTTTCTATTAAAAAATGTATTTACAATAGTTTTAGAAAAAAGGAGTATCTTGTGGTGGCGGTGATGGAGGTGCATGATCCCATTGATTGCGGTACTGGAGCTGCTTAGAAATAAGTGGCTGAACCCGCCTAACGATCAAGTATGCTTCTGCATTTACTATGAATTTATCAAATGTACTTTTTGCATTGGATCCTTTGCTCGTTCTGTCCTTTGATGATCCTTCAGAAGATTTCTGAGAAACAGAAGAGTGAGGGTTTACTGCCTTGATTGGAACATTGTTTTCCTTTTTAACAGGAGGTTCATCTTCCTTCTTAGGATCCACACTCACTTCCTCTTTACTAGTCTTGACAGGTTTAACATCATCACCTTTTTCGGAAGCGTTTGAAGTAGTCTCTTTAACAGAAGGTGTAGTAGTAACAACAGTCTGTGGAGATGCTTTCACTTCAGTTTCTTCCTTCTTTTCAGTAGCAGAGGATTTCTTTTCTGCCTGTTCTGAGGGCTGGTTGCTGTTAACCGCTTTTTCCTTTTCTTCTTTCACTTTGTTAACAGCTTGTTTTGCCTTATCACCAGCCTTCTCAGGAAGCTGCTTAGTGTTGCTCGTTTTATCACTAGCTTTCTCAGGAAGTGACTTAGCTTTACTAGCCTTTTCACTTGCCTGAGCCGGAAGTGTTTTCTCCACCTTGTTTTGTAAAGGTTTTTCCGGTTTTGCTTGTGGTGATGGAGTAGGTTTGGAAATTTCCTTTTTTACCGTGTCCACTTTTTGTTGAGCATTTTGAGCATTCTTATTCTCAGGCTGACCGTTATCCTTAGCAAAAGTATCATCAGGAAAAGCAAAGGCTACAAAACTGACCAAAGCAACAAATAATAAATGACGGAATTGCATGATTTCACCACCTTTCCGTTGAAAAATGCACCATATATACTCTTCGTGTAGATGTGTAGGAATATGTAGGTAGTGCCTGTCACTTCCCGAAGTTTGTCGAACAAAATCTATGAATAAATCTAGCTTTCTCCTCATAGAGTTTAGTAGAGAAAACAAAATGGGGTGAAAGTATGTTATTTCAGTTAAAAATAGCAGAGGAAAAGGATCTTGGTAGATTAACAGATTTTATTGAGAAAGCAGGACTTAGTTCAGAAGGTTTGGATACTATAATAGATTACTTTGTGATGTTGGAGGATGGTAATCATGAGGTTGTGGCTTGTATTGGTGTGGAACCGCTGAATACTCATGGATTGCTGCGTTCTCTTGTTGTTTCGGACAAGCTAAAGCAGGCACATATTGTGACACTTTTTCAAAGCATTCAAACGTTAGCAGAGAAAAAGGGAATTTCGAATTTATACCTTGTGACAAACAAAGAAGCATCTGTAAATTTTCTAGCATTAATGGGCTTTAGCCAAATCGAACCTAATGTTATACCTGATGAAATGTTAACCTTAGATCATATGAGTGGTTCACTTGAAGATCCAAATGCAAAGATTATGGTGAAATCCTCTTAATTTTCTAATATCCACATAGTTATACACAATAATAACAGCCTTATCCACAATTTGTGGATAAGGCTTGTTTTATTGTGAGTCTTCTTTTATACTTTCAAGAGTTAAACCTCTACATTTAGGGCAATAAATGTAGGTGAAAGTACGGATTTTAAGGGAGTTAATAGAAAATGAACACGAATCTTTGGACTGTGGATGATTTAACTGACTTATCCACTAGTTATCCACAAATTACACAGGCAGCTAAAATGTTAAAAGAAAACGAGGTTGTTGCCTTTCCTACCGAGACTGTTTATGGACTTGGGGCAAATGCCTGCTCTGATGAAGCGGTCCGTAAAATATTTGAAGCAAAGGGGCGCCCAAGTGATAATCCGCTGATTGTCCATATTGCTTCACAAGAAAAGCTGAACGATATTGTACAGGATATCCCAGACTATGCATACCAACTAATCAAGGAATTTTGGCCGGGCCCGTTAACATTAGTTTTGAGAAAAAAAGGAGAGCTCCTATCAGACTTCGTTACAGCGGGTCTTGATACGGTTGGAGTGAGAATGCCGGACCACCCAATTGCCTTAGCGTTAATAAAAGAAGCAGATGTCCCAGTCGCGGCACCAAGTGCAAATCGATCAGGAAAGCCAAGTCCGACCCAAGCATCGCACGTATACCATGATCTGAAAGGTAGAATCAGTGGAATTGTTGATGGGGGGGCAACTGGAGTTGGTGTTGAATCAACGGTTGTGGATTGTACCTCAACCATTCCAACGATCTTAAGACCTGGTGGAGTAACGAAGGAGCAATTAGAAGCAGCTGTTGGTGAAGTGGGTGTGGACCAGGCATTACTTGAAGAAGGTCATGCACCAAAGTCTCCCGGCATGAAATATACACATTATGCTCCAAACGCACCTGTTATTGTCGTTGATGGAAGCCGTCCGTTCTTACAAACTCTCATCAACCAATATGAAAAGAACGGAAAAAAAGTAGGCGTATTAACAACAGAGGAAGGGAAAACTGAGCTTCATGCTGCAAAGGTCATAGCATGCGGAACACGGGAAGACCTCCAAACTGTAGCAGCTAATCTTTATGATGTGTTAAGAAAATTTGACCAAGAAGAAGAGGTTGATCTTATTTTAAGTGAAAGTTTTCCACAGGCCGGAGTTGGTGAAGCCATTATGAATAGGCTTTTAAAAGCAGCTGGAAACCAAGTTATTGTAGAAGAATAATTAAGCTCCTTAATACTATGTTCTAATCAGAATCGGGTGCGCATAAGGTTAATTAGGCGTGTCCGAGGAGGGGGAAAATGAACATAGAATCAATATTGGGAGAACTCGTTACATTATTTATTATGGCACTGGCACTAGGTATGGACGCTTTTTCGGTCGGCCTTGGTATGGGCTTAATTAGGCTGCGAATGCGGCAGATTTTTTACATAGGAATCACAATCGGCGTTTTTCATATATGGATGCCACTTGTCGGGATGTTAATTGGCCGTCTATTAAGTGATACGTTTGGAACGATTGCCACTTTATTAGGCGGTACTCTACTTATTTTATTAGGTATTCAGATGATTTTTGCATCGTTTAAAAAAGATGATGAGCCGCTCATTACACCCGTAGGCTTCGGTTTAATCGTTTTTGCCTTAAGTGTCAGCTTAGATAGCTTTTCAGTTGGTTTAAGCTTAGGCATCTACGGGGCCAAAACCTTTCTAACAGTTATGATGTTCGGAGTCGTTAGTATGGTGTTGACGTGGCTTGGATTATTGGTTGGCAAGCGTGTCCAAAATTGGTTAGGTGCCTATAGTGAAGCGCTAGGTGGAAGTATTCTGCTTGCGTTTGGTTTAAAGCTGCTATTTCCTTTTTAAGTTCTCAAAGGTTCAAATCATTTATGGTTTGAACCTTTTTTAAAATACATATAACGTGAAAGTGAATGGTGAACAAATATGGTTGAATTTTTCTCTCTTTATATGACAGCTCTTAAACAACATCGAACAATTCGAGTCTATGTACCAAAACATTATGATAAGGGAGAGAAACGTTATCCTGTGTTGTACATGCATGACGGTCAGAATGTGTTTAGTGACGATGAAGCGATTGGCGGCATTTCTTTAGGGCTTGAACAGTATCTTAATGAACAGGAATATGAGTTGATCGTGGTGGCAATTGATCAAAACCCTGAGGAGCGGATGAATGAATATTGTCCTTGGGAAATTGGTGAATACAGTAAGAGGCATTTTGGGCAGGTTGATTTACCAGGCGGTAAGGGGAAAGACTATGTTGATTTTATCATCAATTACCTTAAGCCATTTATGGATAAAAAGTACCGCACATTAAACAATCAGAACTCAATTGCGGGTATTTCACTTGGAGGGTTAATATCGGTTTACGCAGCTTGTAGTTATCCACAGGTTTTCCACAAGGTTGCGGCAATCTCCTCAGCCTTTTTACGAAATCAGGAAGAAATCGAAACGTATATTCAAAATTCAAGTTTATCAGGTGTAAAAGGCATTTATATGGATTGTGGTGACAGTGAAACAAATGATGAAAGAAAAAATAAAGAATTTGTATCATCAAACAAAAGGGTTTATGAATTACTGAATAATAAAGTGCCGAATGTGAAATTCGATATTATTCCTGAAGGGCGTCATCACTATGAGGATTTCAAAAAGAGGGTGCCGGCTTTTCTTGAATTTATAAAGTAACAAAGAGGTGAGTGCACCTCTTTGTTTTTATCTGGAAAGTTGTAAAAATGTTTTTTCGTACGATGCTCGGATTTCTTCGATGTTTAAAGAATTCCCAATCAATATCATAATTGGCTTTTGACTAGATGTTCCCTCTACTTTGTCAACTGCAAGTTTTTTTGAAGCAAATTGGAATGAATACAGAGCAGAGTCACCTTTAAACTGAATAATTCCTTTCCCACGTAACACGCCGTTAGGCAATTCTTTCAGCCACTTCTCGAATATCCTTTTCTCCACAACAGGTAAATCTTCCAGCTTAATCGCCTTAATTGCAGCATGATTTACATGATCGTGAGAATGGTCATGATCGCAGGTAGAAGAACAGCCGCATGTTTTAGGTTCTTGGGATAACTTCAATGTTCTAATTCTTGTTTGAAGAAGCACATCCGCTGGAACCTCACCAAAGCTAGATTTCACAACAGGTACATCATGGGTGATCAGCTTGCTTATTTGTGAATTGATTTTTTCCAGCTTTTTATCTGAAACAAGATCTGTTTTATTTAAAATAATCAGTGAAGCACTTGTAATTTGTTCCTTTAATAACGTACGAATTTCCTTTGAGCTAGAAAAAATACTTTGATAGTCAAGGTAATTACTAGCATCAACTAAACTAATAATCGAAAGTAGAGAAAAACGATCAATAAATTCCGGAGTGGCCAAAGCCTCCACAATTTCATTCGGATTTGCTACACCAGTTCCTTCAATAAGTAGTACATCAACGGGATTTTCCACAAATTGATTCAAGGTCGACTTTAGGTCATCTTGGATCGAGCAGCAAATACAGCCGTTAAGAAGCTCGTACATTTTTTCATTT
Source organism: Bacillus sp. AFS040349 (assembly GCF_002577655.1). Taxonomy (NCBI): domain Bacteria; kingdom Bacillati; phylum Bacillota; class Bacilli; order Caryophanales; family Bacillaceae; genus Bacillus; species Bacillus sp. AFS040349. The sequence continues at coordinate 85,699 of NZ_NUMC01000014.1, forward strand.
TCAAAAAGATGATTTTCTACATTTGTATCGCCAAGCTCATTTAAAATAATGCCGAGCTTTTGGTCACGTTTTTTACATTCATCTACAATTCTCTTCAGAACAGTAGTTTTCCCGCTTCCTAAAAAACCGCTTAGTATATAGACTTCAACAGGCTTGTTCATCAAATCCCTCCATTTAGTAGGAAACATAACGATTCTATTTCTTTCATCATATTTTATTCTAGTACCTTCGACAACGTTAAAGCAGAAATTTACAAAAACTTTACGAAATCTACAAATTATGTAAAAGATTCCTTAACATTTGGACTCTATCATAAGGATATATGCAGAAAAATATAAAAAGATACCTAGATTTTAAGCAATTGGATGAAAAACAAGAAAACGAAGGGGTTTTAGAATGAAAACTTCACTATTAAATCAGTCAAAAGAGATAATAGGTTTAGCTTTAGTTGCCGTATTTATCTATTTTTTTCTCTTTTGGGATTATGAAACATTACAAAGGCAATTTACCATTCCTCAGAATCTACTAAACTTAAATACAATCTTTTTAAGTATTGTGATCGAGGCGATACCATTTATATTGTTAGGTGTTTTTGTTTCATCTCTCATTCAAGTCTTTGTCTCAGAAGAAACTGTTCAAAAATATATCCCGAAGAATATGATCGTGGCCGTATTACCAGCGGCATTATTAGGAGCAATTTTTCCAGTCTGTGAATGTGCAATTGTCCCTGTTGTGAGAAGGCTTATTAAAAAAGGGATGCCCTTGCATGTTGCGTTCGTCTTTTTAGCTTGTGCTCCTATTTTAAATCCTGTTGTTGCTGCTTCAACTTACTTTGCCTTTCGAAACAATACAGATATCTTAATTGGGCGTATGGCTCTGGCGTTTTTGTTATCAATGGTCATCGGATTAATTTTATATGTTCTATTTAAACAAAGTAATCAATTTAAAGTAACATCTGAAGAGTTAATCGGTAGAGGAGCTGACCCATCAGAAACTCCTGTGAAAGTAAATCGACTAAAAGCAACGATTTACCATGCAAGTGATGAATTTTTCGATATGGGTAAATATTTAATCATTGGTGCTCTAATTGCTAGTGTATTCCAGACATTCTTAGACCGAAGCATTCTTGTAAGTTTAGGCTCAAATGAATTTTCATCACCAATTGTCATGATGGCTTTTGCTTTTCTGTTATCTCTATGCTCAGAAGCGGATGCATTTGTTGCTGCTTCATTCGGAAGTGCGTTTGCACCGGGTGCTCTACTAGCATTCTTGGTTTATGGACCAATGCTGGATTTGAAAAACACCGTCATGCTATTTGCGTATTTTAAAGCAAAATTTGTCCTTGTATTTATGTTGGTTGTGACAGTCGTTGTATACGTAGGTGTTCTTATCTATCAAGCAATAGTATTTTAATAGGAGGAATCTAGATGGAGCAGTCAGATCACTTAGGGTTTCAAAAGTTTATTCGTGGAATTATCTTAGTTGGCTTTACGATGTTATTGTTTAAACTGATCATTTCAGGAGATATTACCAACTTTATTGCACCAAAAATGCTGCCGTTTATTTACTTTGCTACCGGTACATTTTTAGTGCTTGGGACCATTCAAATTTTTCGCAGTGACTCTAAAAAAGATATTGACCTTTTTTGTGATTGTGGACTAGATCACACCGCAAAAAGCTCACCAATCAAGTCTCTACTAATCTATTCAATCTTTTTGTTTCCGATCTTAACAGGATTCATGTTTCCGGAAGTTATTTTGGACAGCTCGATCGTAGCAAAAAGAGGTATTAACCTAGGAACGTCTTCTGTAGCAGCGGAAGAAAATCAAAACACTAGCACACAAGAGAAATCAACTGGTGAAAGCACTGCAGCAGATGATTCTCAGCCCAAAAGTGTTGATGATCTTTACATTGAGGGACTTTTAAATAGTGAGAAAATAGTTGTCACAGATGTTGAGTATCAAAAAATATCTGGATATCTTGAAACACATCTAGATGAGTTTGTCGGTAAAGAAATTGAACTAACCGGCTTTGTATACCGTGAGCCTGATTTTACTCAGAATCAAATGGCCGTTTCCAGATTCACCGTATCTTGCTGTGTGGCAGATCTTCAAGTAATGGGAACTCTCGCAACCGGTGATGAAGTGAAAAATTTAAAAAATGATGAATGGGTAAAGGTAACAGGTGTCATCGAAAAAACTGATCGAAATGGAGTAACAATCCCATCCATCGGGATTAGCTCGTTAGAAAAAGTTGAAGCACCTTCTGATCCATATATCTATATTTATTAACATGTAAAAGTGTAGACCTTTGTTCTACACTTTTTTAATTATTACGAAAAGTCTGATCACACTTTTGTCGAATTCAATAATCCTCACGACTACTTTCAGCTCCATTTTTCTATTATAATAAGAGAAAGGAGTGTTTTATATGACAAATGTACTATTTGTTTGTACGGGAAATACATGCAGAAGCCCTATGGCTGAGGCTCTTTTAAATCACTTGAAAAACTCAAGTAACATTAGCGTAAAATCTGCAGGAGTTTTTGCCTTTGATGGCAGTACAGCATCTCCAAACGCAATTGAAGCCTTAAAGGAAAAAGGGATTACATGTGAACATCAATCCTCAAGCTTAACAAAAGACCTAGTTGAATGGGCAACAATTATTTTAACGATGACAAATCAACATAAACAATCGGTAATTGATCAACATCCTTATGCAGGGCGTAAAACCTTTACACTTTCAGAATATGTTTCAGACCAGGATGAAGAAAAACGAGATATCTCAGATCCATTCGGGGGACCTCTCCCAATGTATCGTCAAACGTTATCGGATCTCGAAGCACTTATTTCAAAATTAGTGAAAAAGCTCAACAAATGATCATTACGCAGAGGAGAAACCACCATGAAACAGAAAAAGTATAAGTTTAGCTTAAGATTAAAGCTGGTCATTTTTACAACGGTACTTGCGATTATTACGTATTCAACTAGTGCGATCTTTATTTCATTTTTAGTTGAATATGTTGATCACCTTGTGTCACCAGGAATATTTACGCTCATTACATTAGTGATGGGAATTTTCTGGTCAGGGGTCTTAGCTTACTTTGGATCAGGATTTTTGACAAGAGCATTACAAAAGCTTGAAGTTGCTGCATACAAAGCTGCACAAGGAGATATAAATGAAGATGTTCCTGTTTCAGATAGTGATGATGAAATTCGAGCACTAAGTGTAGCCTTTAACGAAATGCTGCACAACATGAGAAATATGGTTCAAAGCATTGAGTCAAACTTTCACTCAACTAATGAACAAGTTAGTCAAATGGCAACGGCATCTAGTAGCGCTTCGAACCAGGCCGATGAAATATTAGTCACTGTTCAAGAAATTGCACGTGGTGCAGACCAATCAGCAACAGCTATTCAGGAAACTGCTACAGCTGTTGAAGATATTATTGAATTTGCTACACAGGTTGAAGAGAAAGCGACAACATCAGAGAAGCTATCAAATGAAATGGTATCCTCATTAAATGAAACGAAAGAAGTTTATACATCACTAATCGGTGGAATTCAAACACTAGCAGAAGAAAATGAAAAATCAATGACAGCAGTTCGTCGTTTAGAAGAGCACGCCAATGAAGTATCATCGATCGTATCACTTGTTGGGGAGATTGCAAACCAAACAAATCTACTCGCATTAAATGCTTCTATTGAAGCTGCTAGAGCAGGTGAGCATGGTAAAGGCTTTGCTGTTGTTGCTGATGAAGTTCGTAAACTGGCTGATGAAAGCGCAAAAGCCGTTCAAGGAATAACAGGTCTCATACAAAACATTCAACAAGAAGTTCAAAATGTTGTTGGGCAAATTGGGGAACAAGTAGAAAAGGCTAGAAACCAAGCAAAAAATGGACAAGTATCGGCAGAAATCCTAAGCGAATCAAGTCAAGCTATCTTAGATGTAGCCACTGCAGTTAAGCAAATTAGTGAGCTCATTCATCAGCAAATGGACTCATTACACAGAACGGGTGCGCAATCTGAAGAAGTGGCCGCTATTGCCCAGGAAACATCAGCAGGTGCACATGAAGTCGCATCGTCGATTAAAGAGCAGTCCGAACAAATTAATCACATGAACGATTTAGGAAAGAAACTAGCAGAAAGTTCAGAAGAATTAAGGAAAACAATTGATCGTTTTATTATTTAAGAGATAGAATAAAAATGGAAGAAATACGTAACCATAGGAGGGCACGATGAGAGTAGCAATTGCATCAGATCACGGTGGAATCAATATTAGAAAAGAAATTATTGGATTACTTGAAGAATTAAATATTGAATTTGAGGATATGGGATGTGAATGTGAAACATCTGTTGATTATCCTGATTACGCTCTACCTGTAGCAGAAAAAGTAGCAAACGGTGAATTCGATCGTGGCATCTTAATCTGTGGAACTGGCATCGGCATGAGCATCGCTGCCAACAAAGTAAAAGGCATCCGCTGCGCACTTGTTCATGATACATTCAGTGCTCAAGCAACTCGTGAGCACAATGATACGAACATGCTCGCAATGGGTGAGCGCGTAATCGGTCCTGGATTAGCTCGCGATATCGCTAAAATCTGGCTAACAACAGACTACCAAGGTGGGCGTCATGCAACACGCGTAGGAAAGATCACTCAATACGAAGAGAATCAAAACTAAAAGGAAGTCGTAAATTCATGACAAATCTCCAAAAATGGAAGCAAGATTTATCTGAGTTACTAAAAGACTTAACAAATCAGGCTGAGCTTAGTGCAGGCGATCTCCTTGTGGTAGGCTGCAGCACAAGTGAAGTAATCGGTGAAAAAATCGGTACGGCCGGCACAGAAGAAGTAGCCGAATTGATTTATGAAACATTCCAAACCCTCCACCAAACAACAGGAGTGCACCTAGCCTATCAATGCTGTGAGCACCTAAACCGCGCACTAGTTGTGGAAAAAGAGGTAGCCAGAACAAAGGGTTTTGAAGAAGTAACCGTTGTTCCTGTGAGAAAAGCAGGTGGTGCAATGGCCACCTATGCCTATCAGCATATGCAAAACCCGGTTGTGGTGGAATTTATTAAAGCGGATGCGGGAGTCGACATCGGCGACACCTTCATCGGAATGCACTTAAAACATGTTGCTGTCCCACTTCGTAGCAAAATAACAGAAATCGGGTCCGCCCATGTCACAATGGCAAAAACCCGCCCAAAACTAATTGGTGGAGTACGGGCTGTTTATGAAAGCACATCAGAAAATCAATCTTGTCGTTAAAAAGGAACTAACTTTGGTTGGTTCTTTTTCTTTTTGCGCAATGATTAGGAGATGAGCTGAACTTTGAATTCTCATGCATACGCATACGAACAGGGTTAGGGGACTCGATGATTCGTGTATTGGTTCAGTCGCGGTATCGGGACAAAAACAGGTCAGACAAGTAAAATCATGTCTCGATCCAGCGAAAATCGAGACAAGCCCTGATCTGCCAAGCAAAATCCATCTCACTATAGTTTCTTCGCCACAATTTTCTATATCAATATCATAACACTCACCCAACACTCCAATATACGTAACTACCAAAGCCCACAACTTCCTAATCCAAATCCAAATCTAGTCCCAATCGGTAATATACTATAGATCTCAATCATACTACCTTAAGTTATAAAACATTTTTACGAATTCACTAGCGTAATCTCCCCACCCCAAGCCATACTAAAACCGTCCACACCCCCTGCAAACGGTTACCTTCCAACATTTTTTAAGAAGTCTCAAAATATTCTATTATTATGGTTGACATTGTGAGAAAAAGTAACGACAATAGGTTGTATATTATAAACATGAGGGTGTTATTCAACCGAATGTTTGCATTATCAACTACATATAATATTCGGTTTTAACACGAAGTTTGACACGAAATCCGAAAAATTTCACAATTATTTCAGAAAATCTTTTACATTCCAATGCATTAGCGTGTAAAATATAGATGGAATTATACGTTGTGAAAGAGTTCGATGAAAAACCAATACCAACCGTTTTTTAAATGAAGGGAGATACGAACGAATGAAACATTTACCAGAACAAGATGCAAAAGTATTTGAAGCCATTCAGTTAGAACGTACTCGTCAAGAAACTAAGATTGAACTTATTGCCTCTGAAAACTTTGTTAGTGAAGCAGTAATGGAAGCTCAAGGATCTGTTCTTACAAACAAATATGCAGAAGGTTATCCAGGTCGTCGTTATTATGGTGGTTGTGAGCATGTGGACATTGTTGAAGATATCGCAAGAGACCGTGCGAAAGAAATCTTCGGTGCTGAGTATGTAAACGTTCAGCCTCACTCTGGTGCACAAGCAAACATGGGTGTTTATTTCACAATTTTAGAGCATGGTGATACAGTTCTTGGAATGAACTTATCTCACGGTGGTCACTTAACACATGGTAGCCCTGTTAACTTCAGTGGTGTTCAATACAATTTCGTTGAGTACGGTGTAGACGAAGAAACTCACCGCATCAACTATGAAGATGTGTTAGAAAAAGCTAGACTTCATAAGCCGAAATTAATCGTTGCTGGTGCAAGTGCATATCCAAGAGCAATTGACTTCAAAAAATTCCGTGAAATCGCTGATGAAGTTGGTGCTTACTTCATGGTGGATATGGCTCATATCGCTGGTCTTGTTGCTGCAGGACTTCATGAAAACCCAGTGCCATACGCAGATTTCGTTACAACAACTACTCACAAAACACTTCGTGGACCACGTGGTGGGATGATTCTTTGTAAAGAAGAGTTCGGTAAGAAAATTGATAAATCAATCTTCCCTGGTATCCAAGGTGGACCGCTTATGCATGTTATCGCAGCAAAAGCTGTATCATTTGGTGAAACTCTTCAAGATAGCTTTAAAACATATGCTCAAAACATCATTGATAATGCAAAACGTTTAGCAGAAAAGCTTCAATCAGAAGGTTTAACACTTGTATCTGGTGGTACTGATAACCACTTATTATTAGTAGATGTTCGTTCTCTTCAGTTAACTGGTAAAGTGGCTGAGCACGTATTAGATGAAATCGGAGTTACTGTTAATAAAAACACAATTCCATTTGAAACAGAAAGCCCATTCGTAACAAGTGGAATCCGTATCGGAACTGCTGCTGTAACAAGCCGTGGCTTTGGTTTAGAAGAAATGGATGAGATCGGAAGCATTATTGCGTTTGCATTAAAAAATCACGAAGATGAAGCGAAGCTTGCTGAAGCGAAACAACGCGTTGAAAACTTAACAAGCAAGTTCCCTTTATACCGTAACTTATAAAAAGAAAGAGACCAACTTCGAATGATGAAGTTGGTCTCTCTTTTTATACTGATTTCAGCGGTAACTTAATTTCAACCTTTGTACCGGCATTTTCTTTACTACTAAATTCAATTTTCCCTTTATGTGCCTCGATAATACGGAAGCTTACCATTAGACCTAATCCTGTGCCTTTTTCTTTTAATGTGTAAAAAGGTTCCCCTAGTCGGGTGATCACATGTTCTGGAATGCCACAGCCAGTATCTTTTATGTTGATGGTAACATATCCGTTGTGAGATAGTTCCACTGACACATCGAGCTGACCGCCGGCTGGCATTGATTCTATTGCATTTTTTATTAAATTAATAAAGACTTGTTTTAACTGGTTTTCATCACATATGATAGGAATTTCTTCCACAGACGTATTTCTACTAATAATCTCTATATTGTTGAGTATAGCTTGGGGTTCAATGATGGTTAAGACGTGATTAACTATCTTTCTTAAATCATGTTCCTGGTATTTGATTGCTTGTGGCTTTGCAAGAATCATAAAATCATTAGTAATTAGTTCGATCCGGCTTAACTCTGAGAGCATAAGATCAACAAATTGCTTCTCTCTCTCTTGGGCATCCTTACCTAAGATTTGGGTAAAACCTTTTAAGGTAGTTAACGGATTTCTAATTTCATGGGCAATACCAGCTGCCATCTCTCCAACTACAGCGAGCTTTTCTGATTTTCTTAGGAGATCTTCGGTTTTCTTTAATTTTGTAATGTCTATACAGGAGCCGATAATTTCCTGTACTTCAAAATTACGAAGAATCGGTTTCAGAGTTACGGCATAAATGCCTGTATGTCTTTCAAACTCAAAGGTTCTTTCGTTTCCTTCCCATGCTTTTTGTAAATTTGAATAGATTGTTGTGCCGAGATGACCACAACTGCCGGGATATAAGGTAAAGCCAACAATATCACTGGAGATTCCCATATCATTTAGAAGCTCTCCGTGGCAAAGAGTAATCGTAAAATAATCATCAATCTTTTTAAATTTAGCAAAAACTCCTTGATGCTCTTGTATCATTTCTTTTAACTCTTCTTCAACTTGCTTAAGCTTTTCTTTAGCGACTCTTTCCTCAGTTATATCCCTTGCTATAGCAGCAAATTGAATATACTCATCGAAATAAATAGGGTATATCGTAAAGTTTACTCTAATTGAACTAGGAGGTTTTGCTCCAATTTCATAATCAATCATTCTGTTCCCTTTTAATACTTCCTTAATTAGAACATTCAATTCCTTTTCAAATAGTGGAAACGTTTTTGAAAGTGGTGTTCCTAGAACTTGTTCAGATTTTAATTTAGTAAGCTTTTCAAAGCCTTTGTTAACTTTAACAACATTCCCGTTTTGATCACAAAGAGCAATACTATCAGGTGTGTGTGTGAAAAATGATTCTAATATTCCTTGTGTAGCGGCTAGGTTCTTCTCCGCCTTTTCTTTATGTACAAACGTTAAGTGAAGATTAGAATAGAAAAACGCCCGGTAAATAAAGGTGTAGGCAATCGCTTTGTAAACATGTCCAATAATATTTACTAAATCATGTACGCTTTGATATAACGTAATTTGAAATCCGCCTATTATTAAAAGAACAAAAGCAAATATTAAATAGATGTTTGAATCTGTTTTCACATGGTTTAATTTGCGTAAAACTAAAATAAATGAGAGGAAATGCAAGCCATTAAAAACATATTCAAGTACATTTTTAAAAGGTGTTGGTCCGGTTCCTTCAATGATTAATTGGGGAGCTTGAGGTCCGAAGGTATAAATCAAAACAGTTAGTAATGCAAGAAAAATAAGCGTACCTAATAGGATCAATTTTCTGTTAAGATTCCTTACAGTTTTCTCATCATAAAAAAATAATATTGCCAAGGAAATGGCTTCGATTGCTCGTGCAACGACCCAAAACCAAGCAGTCTTATTGATTGAACTCTCAACAAATAACGGAGGCATACCCGAATAGGTTATTGTGTGCATAAAATCAAAATAGCCGACAGCTAAAAATACAAAGGGCACAAATAGCAAGGTAGTTGGTGGGTTATGACCAAAGGCCTTCCATCCAAAAACAAAAATAATGAACGAGATAAACACACTATACGTTTCAAGAATTAAGTGTATACTTAAATGATTTTTAGGATCATAAAAAGATTGAAATTGAAATTGAATGAGGTATAACAAGAGTAACGGTACGAAAGTATAAATAAATGAGATCGTATAGGCCTTATGGTGGTCCTGGTATGCTTTCATGATCATCAGCCTTTCTTAACTAACGATAAACCTTATATATTGAAATTTTCGACAAAGACAGAGGGTTTTCCTCTAAGTTCTGGCATGTTTTTTCAATATATGTAGAAATAAGACGAACTCGCTTGAAACTATGCATTTTTTTCTGTAAAATCTATTGAAGTGTCAAAGAAAAGGAGATGATTTGATGGGGAAAGTATACGTATTTGATCATCCATTAATTCAACATAAACTTACATATATTCGAGATGTAAAAACTGGTACAAAAGAATTTCGTGAGCTTGTTGATGAAGTAGCAAGCTTAATGGCTTTTGAAATTACAAGAGATATGCCATTAACAGAGGTGGATGTTGAAACTCCGGTAACAACAGCGAAATCAAAGGTGCTTGCAGGGAAAAAGCTGGGAATTATCCCGATCCTTCGTGCTGGCTTAGGTATGGTTGATGGGATTTTAAAACTGATTCCTGCTGCAAAGGTAGGTCATATTGGTTTATATCGTGATCCTGAAACATTACAGCCTGTTGAATATTATGCAAAGCTACCTTCTGATGTAGAAGAGCGCGATTTTATCGTTGTGGATCCTATGCTTGCAACAGGTGGTTCGGCAGTGGAAGCGATCAACAGCTTGAAAAAACGCGGTGCAAAAAATATCAAATTCATGTGCTTAATTGCTGCTCCAGAAGGTGTGGAAGTTGTGAAAAAAGCCCACCCTGATGTTGATATTTTTATTGCTGCTTTAGATGAAAAGCTAAACGATCACGGGTATATCGTTCCAGGCTTAGGTGATGCTGGAGACCGTCTATACGGAACAAAATAAGAGCATGAGAAAAGGTCAGATCTAACACAGTTGTTAGATTCTGGCCTTTTTTGTACATTATTTTATCATGAGCGAACAAACTATAAAGGAGGTGGAACAAGATGGGAATAAAAAAAGTACTTTACATCATGCTGATTACAACGATTTGTTTTCCTAACATGGCAATTGGAGAAACCTTTCCAAACAGGCCTCCGCTTCCAAAAGAATCACAAGAAGAAAATCAAAAAATGATGATGATCGTTAAAGAAGAGGACTTTGATTATTTTAAAAAGAGATTAGAGAGCTACCCTCACATTACGATCAATCAAACCTATCAAAATGTGTTTTACGGATTTTCAATAGAAGGTCAAACTAATGACATCATGACCTTAAAAAATGATCCAGCTGTGATTCATTCAAGTCCTGTTGTTTCTTATGCGTCACAGATTGATGAAAGTGTTCCATTCATCGGTGGCGACGATGTGAGAGGATTATTTGACCGAAGTGATCATCGCTTAACTGGTGAGGGAGTGAAGGTTGCTGTTATTGATACAGGTGTGGACTATAACCACCCTGACTTAAGAAGAAGTTATCTTGGTGGCTTTGATGTCATAGATGGTGACCAAGATCCAATGGAAACAATGGCGAAGGACGGAAGTGAAACGATTCATGGCACACATGTGGCCGGAATTATTGCCGCTAATGGAAAACTAAAAGGTGTTGCGCCAGAAGCAGAAATTATTGCTTATCGCGCACTCGGACCAGGTGGTATGGGAACATCTGATCAAGTGATTGCGGCAATTGATCGAGCGATAAAAGATAAGGTAGATATTATCAACTTATCGTTAGGAAACAATGTGAATGGTCCTGATTGGCCGACAAGTCTCGCCCTTGACCGAGCAGTTGAAGCGGGGATTGTTGCTGTTACTTCTAGTGGAAATTCAGGTCCTGGTCTTTGGACAGTCGGTTCTCCAGGAACATCTTCAAAAGCGATTTCTGTAGGGGCATCTTCACCACCGCTACAAATGCCTTATTTAAAAGTGGGCGGAATAAAAGAAGACATCTCCATTCACTCACTGCAAGGAGCAAAGTCATGGCAATTAAAAGGGCTAGAAGAAATCGTTGATGCAGGTTTAGGCTATAAAAATGACATCAAAGATTCTGTGAGAGGAAAAGTTGTTTTAGTAGAAAGAGGTAAAATCTCTTTTACTGAAAAAGTGCTGAATGCCAAAGAAAAAGGGGCTAAAGCAGTGCTAATTTCGAACAATGTAAAAGGTAACTTTGCAGGAGCATTAGAAATACCGCTCGACATGCCGGTTGCTTCAATTTCAAAGGAAGCTGGAGCGGCAATCCGAAAGCAGCTAAAGCATCATCCTAGTATACGAACGGAGTATAGAAAAGAACAAGACCAACTTGCAGATTTTAGTTCGCGAGGTCCTGTTACAAGTACATGGGCGATAAAGCCAGATGTAGTCGCGCCGGGTGTAGCAATTGAAAGCACTGTTCCTGATGGTTATTTAGCATTACATGGAACGAGCATGGCAGCGCCACATGTGGCAGGAGCATGCGCACTAATCAAGCAGGCCCACCCAGATTGGAATCCGGAGCAAATAAAAGCGTCCTTAATGAACACGGCAACAAAATTAACAAATGATAATGAAAAAGTGTTAAAGCCAAATGAACAAGGTGCTGGAAGAATTAATATTAAAGAAGCTGTTGAGGCAAAAGTTCTTGTATATCCAGGTTCATTAACATTTGGACAGTATGAAACAAATCATCCACGAACGAAAAAAACAGTAAAAATTACAATAGATAATCAATCAAATAAAGAAGAACATATCTATTTTGATATGCCGAAAAATAAACCTGGGGTTAGGTGGGAACTGCCAAAAAATATAAACATCAAGCCAGGTGAGAAAAAGCAGGTTGAAATAAGCCTAGATCTTACTCCAAGTCAGTTAACGCCAGGTATTCATCAAGGGTGGTTAAAATTACAGCAAGATGGAAATGATATTGACGTTCCTTATGCGTATGTTGTGGATGAGCCGAATTATCCGAGAATTATGGGCTTTGAATTTGCTTATAGTGATGAGCCGGAAGTTTATAAATACCGGATGTACTTGCCAGGTGGTGCGGATGAAGTGGGAATAGCCTTATATGATCTAGATACTTTAGCATTTGTTGGCTATTTAGATTGGTTTCACGATGCTCCCCGCGGATTAGTAGAAAAAGAAGTAAAACTAGAAGAAACGGATATACCCGAGGGGAATTATAAAGGAGTCATTTTTGCAAACAAAAGCGGAAAAGAAGACTTTGTAGAAACGGATATTTTACTAGGTGAATAATTAAGTGGATTTACTTAGTCAAGGGGGTTATTGAGGGTGATTGTGAACGATTTGTGATGATTGGGTAAGATTGTGAACATTTTAACTTTAAACACATTGACATCACATATACGCTATTGTATGCTAAACGAGGGTATAATGATAAGGTTTACAATTCCGATAAAAACCCGTAAATAACCCCTTATTCCGTTATAAATCTACAGCGAGGATTTATAAAATGCGACAAAAAAAACGCCATCCTTTACATGCGATGGGCCTCATGTCAGCTATCCTTTCCCAATTAGTTGGCTCTATCTTAATTGGTATTTTTGCAGGGAAGTGGGTAGATGATTACTTTAAAACAGAACCGTTGTTTTTAATCATAGGCCTTCTGCTAGGACTAGCTGCTGGTGTATATGCCATGCTAAAGTTAGTCAACCACTATTTCTCAGGAGAATAAGATTTCATGTTTGAAATGCATCTGATGTTTCGCAGATATCGAAAATACATATTTTATCTACTAGCCGTTTATGTTATAGGTTGGGGATTCACGGAATATCAGTCTGTTTTCCTAGGATTAATTTTGGGAACATGCATCACTTTGTACAACCTCTGGATCATGGTGAGAAAGCATAAGCAGTTTGATGACGCATTAACTAAAGGAAGGAAAGCGGGTTCGTTAGGGACAACATCAAGAATGGCAGCAGCCGGAGTCGCAGTTTTTTTTGCGATAAAGTTTCCCGAGTATTTTGATTTGATTAGTGTTGTTTTTGGATTAATGACGATGTATATCGTTATTATGATAGATTATGTAATTCAACATTCACGCGCTTAGCTGGGAAGAGAGGTGAATCTATTGGGTCACGAAGCTCCTGTGGTAGAGTTTTTAGGTCTAAATTTTAATTTATCAAACGTATTAATGATTACGATTGCTAGTTTAATCGTTTTTATCATTGCAATTGCTGCAACCCGCAGTTTAGCAATGAAACCAACAGGTATGCAAAACTTCATCGAATGGGTAGTCGATTTTGTGAAAAATATTATCGGCAGTACGATGGATTGGCAAACAGGCGGACGTTTCTTAACGTTAGGGATCACACTATTAATGTATGTATTTGTATCAAATATGTTAGGGTTACCTTTCGCCATTGTTGTAGGACATGAATTGTGGTGGAAATCACCAACTGCAGATCCTGCCATCACCTTAACCCTTGCTGTTCTTGTAGTAGCGTTATCACATTACTACGGTATTAAGATGAAGGGTGCATCTGAATATGGTAAGGACTTTTTCAAGCCAATGCCATTTATGTTTCCATTAAAGATTATTGAAGAATTTGCGAACACATTAACGCTTGGTCTTCGTCTTTACGGAAATATTTTTGCGGGTGAGATTCTTTTAGGCTTGCTTGTTAGTCTAGCAACAAGCGGGTATGCAGAAAGTTTTGGAAGTGGAATAATTGGCACTATCGTTGCTGCAATTCCTATGTTAGCATGGCAAGGATTTAGTATCTTTGTTGGAGCAATCCAAGCATTTATTTTCACTATGTTAACGATGGTTTATTTGGCACACAAAGTGAGTCATGACCATTAATCAATATATGTTCAATTTATTGGACTAAAACAAAAGTAATATTATTTTTCATACATTTAAAGGAGGAAATTTAACAATGGGTTTATTAGCAGCTGCAATTGCAATTGGTTTAGCGGCACTAGGTGCTGGTATTGGTAACGGTCTTATCGTATCTCGTACAGTAGAGGGTATTGCGCGTCAACCTGAAGCGCAAGGTAAATTACAAACTACAATGTTCATCGGGGTAGCGTTAGTAGAGGCGATTCCGATCATCGCCGTAGTTATCGCATTCATCGTAATGGGTGGAGAATAATTCGATAGTTATAGTAGGAAATATGGCGAAGATCATTCAAAGCGAACCTTCGCCATTCCTTTATGCACAGATATTTAAACTGGTTATAGATTAACTTAGTTTACTTTAAAACTATGTAAAGAATAAAAGGGTTTCGAGGAACGAGTAGTTCAAGGAAGCGACTGAGGAGGTACCGGAGCGTACAACCGTACGTGAGGATGCCGACGAAGAAGCTGACGCAGAAATACGAAGTTCATCGGAAGCCGTGAACTTACTAACCCATCATGGAACTCTTGAAGGGAGTGAAACCGAGCAATGTTAACTTTTGATCTTGCTTTAGGTGCGTCTACAGGCGGCCTTAACACAGGTGATATCATATTTCAGCTAGTAATGTTCTTAATCCTTCTTGGATTACTTGGTAAGTATGCATTCGGACCAGTTATGGGCATTATGAAGCAACGTGAAGAACATATTGCAAATGAAATTAATAGTTCTGAAGATAGAAATAAAGAAGCACAGAAACTAGTTGAAGAGCAACGTGAGTTATTAAAACAAGCGCGTCAAGAAGCTCAAGCTCTAGTGGAAAATGCGAAAAAGCTTGGTGAGCAACAAAAAGAAGAGATTATCCAAGCAGCTCGTTCTGAAGCTGGACGTCTGAAAGACTCTGCTTTAAAAGAAATCGAGCAAGAAAAAGAAAATGCTGTTGCTGCGTTACGCGAACAGGTTGCATCATTATCAGTACTTATTGCTTCTAAAGTAATCGAAAAAGAGTTGAACGAACAAGAACAAGAAAAATTGATTAACGACTACATCAATGAGGTAGGCGAAGGTCGATGAGTAATGGAATCGTTGCAAAACGTTATGCGGTAGCTCTTTTTCAACTTGCAAAAGAACAAAATGTTATTGATCAAATCGAAAACGAATTGCTCGTTGTAAAAGAAGTATTTACAACGAATCAAGAACTTATAGATGTACTAAACCATCCAAAAGTTACAAATGAAGCGAAAAAATCAATCGTAAAAGAAGCATTTGGAAGCCTTTCACAACAGGTTGTTAATACGCTTTACTTACTAGTTGATCGTCATCGTGTAGATGTTGTAACAGAAATTGTTAACCACTTCGTACAAAGTGCAAATGAAGTGCGCGGTACAGAGGATGCAATCGTATACTCTGTTCGCCCATTATCAGATACTGAACTATCTGCTATTTCAACTTCTTTTGCGAAAAAGATTGGCAAGAGTTCACTTCGTTTACAAAACGTTGTGGATGCTAAACTAATTGGTGGCGTTAAGCTACGAATCGGCAATCGTATTTATGATGGAAGTGTTAGCGGTAAGCTTGAACGTATAGAGCGACAATTGGTCGCAAACAGATTGTAGATAGGGGTGAAACTCATGAGCATCAAAGCTGAAGAAATTAGTGCGCTTATAAAAAAGCAAATCGAAAACTATCAGTCTGATATTAAAGTAAGCGATGTTGGTACTGTAATCCAAGTTGGGGACGGTATCGCTCGTGCTCATGGCCTCGACAATGTCATGGCTGGAGAGCTTGTAGAATTCGCAAACGGCGTTATGGGTATGGCTCAGAACCTTGAGGAAAATAACGTTGGTATTATTATTTTAGGACCTTACACAGATATCCGTGAAGGTGACGAAGTTCGTCGTACAGGACGCATCATGGAGGTTCCTGTAGGTGAAGCATTAATCGGTCGTGTTGTTAACTCATTAGGACAGCCTGTAGATGGTCTAGGTCCAATTGAAACAACTAAAACAAGACCAATCGAAAGTCCAGCACCTGGTGTTATGGATCGTAAATCAGTTCATGAACCACTTCAAACTGGTATCAAAGCGATTGACGCTCTTGTACCAATCGGTCGTGGTCAACGTGAGTTAATTATCGGTGACCGTCAAACAGGTAAAACGGCTGTAGCAATCGATACAATCTTGAACCAAAAAGATCAAGATATGGTATGTATCTACGTTGCAATTGGTCAAAAAGAATCAACTGTTCGTGGAGTTGTTGAAACTTTACGTAAACACGGTGCATTAGATTACACAATCGTTGTAACAGCTTCTGCATCACAACCAGCTCCAATGTTATTCTTAGCACCTTATGCTGGGGTTACAATGGGTGAGGAATTCATGTACAATGGCAAGCACGTTCTTGTAGTATATGATGACCTTACAAAACAAGCTTCGGCATACCGTGAGCTTTCATTATTACTACGTCGTCCTCCGGGCCGTGAAGCATATCCTGGTGACGTTTTCTACCTACATTCACGTTTGTTAGAGCGTGCAGCAAAATTAAGTGATGCAAAAGGCGCAGGTTCTTTAACTGCATTACCATTCATCGAGACACAAGCTGGTGACGTTTCTGCTTATATCCCAACAAACGTTATCTCAATCACTGACGGACAAATCTTCCTTCAGTCTGACCTGTTCTTCTCTGGCGTACGTCCAGCGATTAACGCAGGTTTATCTGTATCTCGTGTTGGTGGTTCAGCACAAATTAAAGCGATGAAGAAGGTTGCTGGTACATTACGTCTTGACCTTGCTTCATACCGTGAGCTTGAAGCGTTCGCTCAATTCGGTTCTGACCTTGATAAAGCAACACAAGCAAAATTAAACCGTGGTGCGCGTACTGTTGAAGTACTAAAACAAGGTTTAAATAAACCATTAAAAGTTGAAAAGCAAGTTATGATTCTTTATGCATTAACTCGTGGATTCCTTGATGATATCCCAGTAGTAGATATCACTCGTTTTGAAGATGAGTTCCATGCATACACAGAACAAAATCATAAAGATCTTCTTGACGAAATCCGTACAACTGGCGGACTTCCAAAAGATGACGCTCTAAAAGCGGCTATCGAAGGATTCAAAAAGACTTTTGCTCCTTCTGAACAATAATAATTTGTGAGTGAAGGCTCGTCTAGGGCTTTCACTCAGACTGTTAATAGATGATTTTTAAATAAAGGTGGTGAGAACCTTTGGCATCATTACGCGACATAAAATCAAGAATTACGTCTACTAAAAAGACGAGTCAGATTACAAAAGCGATGGAGATGGTTTCAGCTGCAAAGCTTAACCGTGCAGAAAACAATGCAAAGGCATTTGGACCTTATATGGAGAAAATCCAGGAGGTTGTTGCAAGCATCGCAAACGGTAGCACAGACGTAAGTCATCCAATGCTAGAAAAAAGACCAGTTAAGAAAACAGGTTACCTGGTGATCACATCAGACCGTGGCTTAGCAGGTGCTTTTAACAGTAGTGTACTACGTGCTGTTTACCAATCTATTCAAAAACGTCACAAGTCAAATGATGAATTCGTCATTATTGCAATCGGTAAAATGGGCCGTGATTTCTTTAAAAAGCGTGGTATGAACGTTATTTCCGAAATTACTGGTATTGGTGATGAAACTTCTTTTGCTAGCATTAAGGACATTGCAAGTGGAGCAGTAAACATGTTCGCAGACGGGTCATATGACGAACTATACATGTATTACAACCACTTTGTTAGTGCCATTCAACAAGATGTTACGGAAAAGAAGCTTCTTCCACTATCCGACATTTCTTCAAGCAAAGGTTTAACTTCTTATGAATTCGAACCAAATCAAGAAGAAATTCTTGAAGTGCTGTTACCACAATATGCTGAAAGTCTCATCTACGGAGCACTGCTTGATAGTAAGGCTTCTGAGCACGCAGCTCGTATGACAGCAATGAAGAATGCGACTGATAATGCAAAAGAACTTATCAATGGACTTACTTTAACATACAACCGTGCACGTCAAGCTGCGATCACACAAGAAATTACCGAGATCGTTGGTGGAGCGGCCGCATTAGAATAGGTTCGGACTATTCTACAATGCTTTTTTACGCAAGATAGGAGGGAAAACGATGAATAAAGGACGCATTACTCAAATTTTGGGTCCGGTTGTTGACGTAAAGTTCCAGAGCGGTCAACTACCAGACATTTATAATGCCCTTACAATTAAAACAGAAGCGAATGATAACGAAGTCGCTATCGACCTTACATTAGAAGTTGCCCTACATTTAGGTGACGATACAGTTCGTACAGTTGCGATGTCTACAACTGACGGTCTTGTACGTGGAGTGGAGGTTACAGACACTGGTGCACCAATTTCTGTTCCTGTTGGTGATGTTACATTAGGTCGTGTATTCAACGTATTAGGTCAAAACATTGACTTAGATGAGCCGATCGCTGCAGAAGCACGTCGTGATCCTATTCACAGAGCTGCTCCTAAGTTTGATCAACTTTCAACTGAGGTTGAAATTCTTGAAACTGGAATTAAAGTAGTAGACTTATTAGCACCTTACATCAAGGGTGGTAAAATCGGTCTATTCGGTGGTGCCGGTGTAGGGAAAACTGTTTTAATCCAGGAGTTAATCAATAACATCGCTCAAGAGCACGGCGGTATCTCTGTATTCGCTGGTGTAGGTGAGCGTACTCGTGAAGGAAATGACCTTTACCACGAGATGACTGACTCAGGCGTTATCAAGAAAACAGCAATGGTATTCGGTCAAATGAATGAGCCACCTGGTGCACGTATGCGTGTTGCCTTAACTGGTCTTACTATGGCTGAATTCTTCCGTGATGATCAAGGACAAGACGTTCTATTCTTCATGGATAACATCTTCCGTTTCACTCAAGCAGGTTCAGAGGTTTCTGCCCTACTTGGACGTATGCCATCTGCCGTTGGTTACCAACCAACATTGGCTACAGAAATGGGTCAATTACAAGAGCGTATCACATCTACTAACGTAGGTTCTGTTACATCAATCCAAGCGATTTACGTTCCAGCCGATGACTACACGGATCCGGCTCCGGCAACAACTTTCGCTCACTTAGATGCAACAACGAACTTAGAGCGTAAATTATCTGAGATGGGTATCTATCCAGCGGTGGATCCTCTTGCTTCAACTTCACGTGCATTATCACCTGAAATCGTTGGAGAAGAGCATTACGCTGTAGCTCGTCAGGTACAACAAACGTTACAACGTTACAAAGAGCTTCAAGATATCATTGCAATCCTGGGTATGGATGAGCTTTCTGAAGAAGATAAATTAACAGTTGCACGTGCTCGTCGTGTTCAATTCTTCTTATCTCAAAACTTCCACGTTGCCGAGCAGTTCACTGGCCAACCTGGTTCATATGTTCCTGTTAAAGAAACAGTTCACGGGTTCAAAGAGATTCTAGAAGGTAAGTACGATCACCTTCCAGAGGATGCGTTCCGTCTAGTTGGACGTATTGAAGAAGTTATTGAAAATGCAAAACAAATGGGTGTAGAAGCCTAATTTTGGGACCTAGGAGGGTATGAGTATGAAGACAGTATTAGTCAATGTCGTTACTCCCGATGGCCCAGTTTACGATGCAGACGTAGAGATGGTGAGTGTAAAAGCTCAAAGTGGTGAACTTGGTATTTTACCAGGACATATTCCTATGGTTGCTCCATTACAAATTGGAGCAGTTCGCCTAAAGAAAGGGAGCAGCACTGAATTAGTTGCTGTGACTGGCGGCTTTATCGAAGTACGACCTGACAAGGTAACAATTTTAGCTCAAGCAGCTGAAACAGCAGAGCATATTGATGAAGCTCGTGCACAAGCAGCTAAAAAACGTGCTGAAGAACGTCTAAATCAAAAAACAGACAATATCGATTTTAAACGCGCTGAGCTAGCACTACAACGTGCAATCAACCGTTTAAACGTAACGAAATTTTAAAAAGGATGGTGCCTCGGGCACCATCCTTTTTGGTTTGTATGGGGTATTTTGAGTGGATTAAAGAGTATTTATCCTAATAAAGAAGCATTTATTTTCGATTTAAGATGGCTATCCGCGATTCTCGGGTTTATCCGCGATTCTCAGGGTTTATCCGCGATTCTCGGGTTTTATCCGCGATTCTCGGGAGTATATCCGCGATTCTCGAGGGTATATCCGCGATACACAGTCTCAACGATCCCAGGTCCTACCCGCAATCAAATCACTTACTTTTCATACTCATTCTCATATAGCGCTTAAACAGCGCTTGTTGACTTCCATCTTTTTGTGAAAGATAGAATTGTGGAAACAGATTTTCAAAGTATTGATGAAAACGTCCGTATCGTATGCCCATCACGAACTTCTGATCCGCATATGGATATTCTTCGACAATCCACTCAGCAGCATCATCATGATGCATAACTAATACTTCACATAAATACAGACTCATACATGTTTCAAACTCTTCAATCGTTATTTGTATGTCAAAAAAATAGTTGTTTCGAACTAAATGAAAATAAAATTCCTCTAAAGAAATGAGACTTTTAGGGGAATAATCAAGAAGTACATTAAACTCTTTTGAAATTTCTTCTAATAGCTTAAGATGTTCCTGGCGATGTTCGTAATAAAAAGCCTTTGCTGCGTAAATATTATCAAAGAAAGGTAATGTTGAAGCATACTCTTGAATTGAATCGTGGTTGTTTTCAAAATTTAATTGCATGTTCTGCCCCCTTCTCCCTGTTAAAACCTATATATGTCTCAGCAGGATCTGCTGCTTCTGAAGTATAACACAGAAAATGGCTTGGAAAATCTGTAACAATTTTTTCATAAATGAGGAAGTAAGTGGATGATAAAAGGTAGTAAAATAGAAAGGTGAGCCTTTTTTGGCCTGCAGTTTCTTAATCGGCCTTAGCATGTTTTTTGTAAAAGTAAAGACAGTATACGTTAAATTTTTATTAAAAGTAAAAATCAATCATGTTACATGGAAAGCTCAATATACTATTCAAGGGTATATATCACATCAAGAAAAAAAGATTCATTTTTTTCGCTAATATAGGTCATTTTGAGGTTGTTTTTAGAAAAAAAACAGGTATGATTTAAATTGCTCTGTGTTTTTTGCAAAATAAAAAAATAATCCTTAAAACTTGGATTATTGGAGGGGTGAAGCATGCCCGACTATGGACAACTGGCCTTAATAAGTATGGTTGTACACCTTGCTTTCATCGCAGTAACTTGGTGGGCCTTACAAGCATTAAACATTGAAAAATGGATTAAAGCGGGCAAAGTCATTCAAGCGAAGGTACTTCTTATATTATTAACCATTGCCATTGGATCATTAGTAAGTAATTTTTTCCTTGATTATTTATTATGGTCACAACAACTTCCATCACTTTTTTAGAAAAAACGTTGGTTTATAGCGGATCTTAAACGGGAAATAGGTACATATTGATCGTTTTACAGAATTGTCTATTATTGACGACTTTTTCCACGTATGGACACTTTTTATCCGGTAACAATGTTACTAAGGAGAGGAAGTGGCCGTGTATGAGATATAAAGGGATAGGGATTATGGTTATAACGTTGTCAATACTTTTTAGTTTCGTGGCAAATCACATTGGAGCAACTGAACGTCAATCGAAATTACTTCAAATTGCTAAAGGTATGGAACATCAAGATATTGACATCAAAGAATGGTCTTTATATGCTAAACAGGTTGTCAGCAATCAATCAATCGATGAAGTGAAACTAATGACAGACCAATACCGTCAATTTAAATGGACGTTTTCAGAGGACGACAACGTTTATAAAGCGATTGGTGTTTATAACAATAGAGAGAAAAATGTGACAGAAAAGCTTCAAATTTTAAACACCCTCACAAAAAATCAATCACAATCGTATATCCTTTATGAGGTTAAGGGTGTAAACTCACAAAAAAATTGGAACAACATCAACGACTACTTCCAAACTAATGCTTTCGACATCTTTCATGAAAAACCTACAATTTTTGCTTGTGTGGCTGGAATCATTAATGATAATATGGAAGTTGTTTTGAAACAAAAATCAGAAAACTTGTTAAAAGAATTTGAGGCGAAACCGGTAGAACAACTGCAGGAACCAGATTTTCTTTCGGTATCGGCTAAAACCCCTATATGGGAAGATTATATTCCAACTGATGAAAACAACATGAACATACAAATTGCATTAAGAACTGACGGATTGGGCGGTAAAACTACGGTCGTTATAGGAACACCAATCATTACGTCTGAATATTAATATAGAGAAATTGGGACGCGGAGGGGAATACTTTGGAAAAAATCATCGTCCGCGGCGGTCGTAGGTTAAACGGTACTGTGCAAGTTGAAGGAGCAAAAAATGCCGTTCTACCAGTTATCGCTGCATCATTATTAGCAAGTGAAGATAAAAGTATCATAAGTAATGTACCTACGCTCTCCGATGTGTATACAATTAATGAAGTTCTTCGCCACTTAGGCGCAGATGTCCATTTTGAAAATAATCAAGTGATTGTAGATGCATCAAAAGAGCTATCAACAGAAGCACCATTTGAATATGTAAGAAAAATGCGTGCGTCTGTACTTGTCATGGGAGCACTTTTAGCTCGTAATGGTCATGCACGTGTTGCATTGCCAGGTGGTTGTGCAATTGGCTCACGTCCAATTGATCAGCATTTAAAAGGCTTTGAAGCAATGGGAGCATCAATTAAAGTTGGAAACGGCTTTATTGAAGCAGAAGTAAATGGAAGACTAAAAGGTGCTAAAGTTTACCTTGATTTCCCAAGTGTTGGTGCAACAGAAAACATCATCATGGCTGCTGCTTTAGCAGAAGGAACAACGGTACTAGAAAACGTAGCAAAAGAACCTGAAATCGTTGACTTAGCGAACTATATCAATGCTATGGGTGGTAAAATCCGCGGCGCCGGTACAGGAACTATTCGTATTGAAGGTGTGGAAACTCTAAAAGGTATTAACCACACAATCATCCCAGACCGTATTGAAGCAGGTACATTCATGGTAGCTGCAGCAATCACAGGCGGAGACGTTCTTGTAAAAGGAGCAATTCCAGAGCATTTAACATCTCTTGTTGCAAAAATGGAAGAGATGGGCGTTAAAATCATTGAAGAACAAGAAGGTTTACGTGTCATCGGACCTGAGAAATTAAAATCTGTAGACTTAAAAACAATGCCACACCCTGGTTTCCCAACAGATATGCAATCGCAAATGATGGCATTGTTACTATGTGCTAACGGAACTAGCATGATCACAGAAACAGTTTTCGAAAATCGTTTCATGCATGTTGAAGAATTCCGTCGTATGAATGGAGATATCAAAATTGAGGGACGTTCCGTTATCATCAATGGACCTGTAAAGCTACAAGGTGCAGAAGTAGCAGCAACTGACCTACGTGCTGGTGCCGCACTAATCCTAGCTGGATTATGTGCAGAAGGCCATACACGTGTCACTGAACTAAAACATCTAGATCGTGGCTATGTAAACTTCCACGATAAGCTTGCATCTATCGGCGCAGATATCGAACGTGTTAAAGAAGAAATCACAACAAAATCTGATCAGCAAGCAGCTGTATCATCAGATTAATATGCCTTCATAAAAGGAGCAGGAGTCAGCAATGGCGCCCTGCTCCTTTTATTTTTATAAGTACGCGTATTATTCACAAATATGTAAAGAAATTAATTCTTTTTACGACTTTACTAGAATACCTTTATTTGTTGAAGATTATACATGGAATTTTATAAAACTTTGGTGAAAAGTAAGTGAATGAGATTTTATAGGGATTAGCCAGTGGTGTTTGAACGACAAAACAGAGGTCAGTAGGGGGGAGAGTGTCGTTCATAAGGGTGATGAACGACAAAAGAGAGGTCAGTTGAAAGAGAAATGTCGTACATAAGGTTGAAGCAGCTCTTACTCCGGTTCCTTCCGTTGATAATTAGAAGAAGAATTGATGTATGAGGCAAATGGGTGCCCGATACGCGAGAATCGAGACAAAAACCAGCATAGAAAGAATGTTCTGTCTCGATACTGCGAGAATTGGGACAAAACTCGGTAAAGAAAGAAAGGTTCTGTCTCGATACTGCGAGAAT
>NZ_NUMC01000150.1:0-7063 GCF_002577655.1 Bacillus sp. AFS040349
TTAGCTGGTTTTGTTGAAGATGGTGATTGAATTAATTCACCCATAATAAATGGTGCATTGACTCAAAAATTGTATCCTACAAAACACTAATTTACTATTCTCAATAACCAATTGTCTTCCATAGTTGAGAGTTTGTTGAAAATTCCAATTGCCCTAATTGTTATTATCTTTCTATATTTACTATCTGATTCCAATGCTTCTTTCAACTAATGTAAATACACCAGCGCTTATATAATGTTATCAAAATGAGTTAAGCCTTTGGAAATGGATACAATTGAACAAAACAGCTATTTTAATAGCACTAAACATTTTAAGTAACTTTATCATCATGAGAGTTGAATAATAAGATATTAAATGAAAAATCCTTATTAATCTTAATGAATATTTTGGGTTATAATAGAATTATTTTATGAGATATTATTCTAATATTTCTAGTGAAAAAGTTTGAATTTATTAAATATTAATTGTTTTGTATAAAAAATCCTGTTATTGTAATTTTTGCGAGCGAGTTACTAATGGGGGAAGAGAAATTGAAAATTAAGAGTCTGCTATTATTATTAATCTGTACTTTTGTAATTGGAATTACCTTTCCTTCGTACATTAGTGCGGCACCTAGTAAACCAAACTACGTACCAGTTAATGAAGGAGGCAGTTGCCCTAAAATAGACAGTACCATCCTATCCAAGAGTGATATTTACATAACAAGAGGTACTAACTATTTAATAGGAGCGGCAGTTGGTTTGTCATTGCCTACAGCATATCTCTCTATACCAGCAGGTATTACAGCTTCACTTGCAGCACCTATTGATTCAGCACTTATAGGGGTAGCGTCAGGAAAATGCGGATTTACAACGTTAAGGAAATTTCAATATTAAAAAGCCTAATTTCTCAATTAACTGTGAAGAAATTAGGCTTTTTTCATTTCTCAATTAAAGCGCCTGATTGTTGAATATAATTTTTTTGTTGAAAGCCACTGCTTATCTTTTTTTACAGTAACTTTTTAACATTTATTTGGCTTAAAAGCTCTTAATCCATTTCATTCCAAAAGTTAAAACCTCATATTCATTTTTGAGTATAAATCCATACATATTGTTATGGTCAATTATTATATCCCCACCAAGATGGCTAATCACCTGAGAGTCAATTACGACTGTAATTTCACCGACTTTAGTTCCCTCACCTTTTTTTATTTGCTCAACCTGAGCAAGTTGATACACATAAGTGGCATCTCAACCAGTTGTACGGACTTCATTAATACTTACTGTTGGTTGCTTACCGAGTACGTTGATAATCTGCTCTTCTGCAGCTTTTGTTATATTAATTTTCATTCATTTCACCTCATTTCAAATTTCCATTTAACTTCAAACACGTTTTATGAGTTATGAGATAAGTAACATAAAACAATTCTAATGATTGCGCTGTTCAAGGTATTTCAGAATGTAAGTTACCCTTTAATATCAGGAATCATTAGAAATTTAGAAATTGGCCCCTTTTCTTGCTCAAATTGAGCCGATGGCTGTAATAAAAAACTTAACTTGAAAGTCTAAAAGTAGTAAAAAATATGGCCACAACTGTTTTAACAATTGGCTCCACTCCATATCTATAACTCCTAATCTATAACTCCTAAACCTATTCAAATTAATCACCAATAAATTAATTTTATAAGTTGATATCATCTTACCACAATTTTATATTTTTAAAAATTATATTTAACAAAATATAATTCAGGGTATAATATAACCAAGCTCGAAATAGTATGCTTTAAACCGATGAAAATAATTAATTAATATTAGAGGTGAGTATTTTTGAAAAAAGAAGTAACACTTGAAAAAGCCACTTTTGCGGGTGGATGTTTTTGGTGCATGGTAAAGCCATTTGATGAATTCCCAGGTATCCATCAAGTTGTCTCTGGCTACTCTGGGGGATACAAAGAGGATCCACTATATGAAGAAGTTGTTTCTGGTTCAACAGGCCATCGCGAAGTCGTACAAATTACTTTTGATCCAAGTGTATTTCCATATAAAAAACTATTGGACATATTTTGGAAAAACATTGATCCGACTGATGAAAGTGGTCAATTTCATGATCGGGGTGAACAATATAAAACAGCCATCTATTACCATAGTGATGAGCAAAAAATGCTTGCAGAGGAATCAAAGCACCGGCTTGAAGAAAGTAAAAAATTTAGTAAGCCTATTGTAACTGATATTCTCCCAGCTAAAACGTTTTATCCCGCCGAAGAGAAACATCAAGAATATTATAAGAAAAATACATTCCATTATAACCGCTATTACGAGGGATCAGGCCGCAAAAGTTTTATTGAAAATAAATGGCGGGTACCGAAAGAATATAAGCAACTAAAAGAGAAGTTAACACAATTGCAATATGAAGTTACACAAAATAATGCGACAGAGCGACCTTTTGTAAACGAGTTTTATGATAATCAAAAAGAAGGCATTTATGTGGACATTGTTTCTGGTGAGCCACTTTTCAGCTCAAAAGACCAATACGACGCTGGCTGTGGCTGGCCAAGTTTCACAAGGCCGATAAGTCATTACCATATTGTCGATAAATTAGACAAAAGTCATGGGATGCTTCGTACAGAGGTACGAAGCAAATATGGGGATTCCCATCTGGGACATGTCTTTAACGATGGATCAAGAGAAAAAGGTGGTCTCAGGTATTGCATTAATTCTGCTGCATTGCGCTTTATTCCTAAAAATCAATTGGTAGCAGAAGGTTATGGAGAATATTTACCAATGTTTAAGGAAGGAGAACAGCATGAGTAAAAAAAATTTTGATTTACAAGCTAGTAATGTAGAAACTGCAACATTTGGAATGGGCTGATTCTGGGGACCAGATGCCCGGTTCGGGCATCTTCCAGGAGTGATTAGAACACGGGTTGGCTTTTCAGGTGGAACCACCCCTTCTCCAACCTATCGGAGAATCGGTGACCATACTGAGACCTTGGAGATCGACTTTGATCCATCGCTAATTTCCTATGAAGAAATCCTAAATGTCTTTTGGGGAAATCACAATCCCCTTAGGGAAAATTTTTATAAAGGTAGACAATACATTTCGATTCTCCTTTATCATAATCAACATCAACAACAAGATATCATCAAAAGGAAAAAATCAGAATGGTCACACATCCTTAATGGAGAGATACAAACAGAAATTGCTCCCTATTCAACTTTTTATTTGGCAGAAGATTATCATCAGAAGTATTATTTAAGACGTTTTAAGAATGCATTTGAGAAGCTGGATACTATTTTCACTAATCACAGCGATTTTGTTAACTCTACTCTTACAGCTCGTTTAAATGGACTAGCCAAAGGGCACGGGACTCTCTCCGGATTACGAGAAGAAATTAATACTTGGGGATTAAATAAAAATGATACTATGCGATTAATTGAGATGTTAAGTAAAATTCGCTGGTGAATGGGCGACTGATAGCATCAGCCATTCATTCAAACCGAACGAAATTATATTTTGCAAAATATAATTTTCTAATCTATAATAGTGAAGTACGTAAAAGTGAGAGGAGTTTTTATTTATGTCAAAAATGAAATTTGAAGTTCAAGGTAACACAAGCAAATTTGAAGCAAATATCCAAGCTGGTAATCACTCGATTGTAATTGATGAGCCAAAAAGTTTTGGAGGAACAGACAAAGGTATTGATCCGTTGTCGAATTTACTTGCATCATTAGTAGGTTGTGAAAATGCAATCGCTAACTTCGTGGCAAAAGAAATTAAATTCGATTTACAGGGGATTGATTTCAAAGTAGATGGAGAACTTGATTCAAGAGGATTGATGGGGGATTCGAGTGTTAGAACCTACTTTGAAACAATAAATATACAAGCATTTGTTAAAACATCTGAATCAGAAGAGCGTGTACAGGAATTAAAGGAAAAAACGGATGCCAGATGCCCTGTCTTTAATACTTTAAAGGCTGCTGATATTACTATTAACAGCGAGTGGAAAAAAGCTTAATTTATGCAGGAAAGGTTAGCCATTTTATGGTTAACCTTTTTTATTCGCCATTGAAGAACCAATTATAGGCTCCTACATATAATGTGAAAGTATTACACTTCTGGGGGGTATAGAAATGTCTAATGATTATCACAATTACTTAGAACAAATATTAGGTTCTTGGGAAAACGAACAAAGAGAAGGTGCCTTAAAGATTATTAATAAATATGGGTACCCCGACGAAGCAATTCCAAGTCGATTAATTTGGTACAACACAGGCCCATGGAAGCGAACAATTGTATATAGAGATTCTGTTCCACACAACTTTCCTACTAATCACCAAGATTTTCTTGAGCAAACAATTGATTACAGAACTCCCATAGAGTTATATGATGAAATAGCTCGTTTTGATGGTAGTTGTTACCCTGATAGAACAAAAGGTGAAGTTACCGTAATTTGTGATATGGAAGAAGCCAACTTTCTGTTTATAAATTTATTTCATGATATTGTGACTGGAAAAAGGACTGTGGCAGAGGCAAAAGCTTTTGCAGCGAAAACAGAGGCCGATTATTCTTTTAAGAACATATCTTCCCCCTACTTAGAGAAGATTTTATTTCCCCCCCAGCGTTACACCATTGATCCGGGAATCCAATACTTTGAAAAGGATAATTAACTTTAGCGTTTCAAAGTTACCTAAAACGAATAAAGCAGAGATTAACCATTGAACGATTAATCTTTGCTTTATTTTTTTATTGTTGGGTAATATTTAATGTTTTTTCAAAAAGAACAACGCAAATATAGTTTTGTAAAATTAAATTTTATCTTTGTGGTATAATAATTTAATAAAACTTATCAATTGGAGGAACAAATGAACCACCAAATAGAAAATAAAGATAAATTATTGCATTTAGACCAACAAGTTTGCTTTACTATCTACGCATGTTCACGCGAAATTATCCAACTTTATCGTCCATTTTTAAAAGAGTTAGATCTAACTTATTCGCAATACTTAGTTATGTTGGTATTATGGGAACACAAAAAAGTAACTATGAGCGAATTAGGCAGATACCTATACTTAGATAATGGAACTTTAACTCCACTAATTAAAAGGTTAATTATTGCAGGATTAGTTCAAAAAAAACGGTCCTCTGAAGATGAGCGTGTTGTGCATATTACTTTAACCGAAGATGGATTGACTCTAAGAGAAAAGGCTTATGAAATCCCAAATTCGATTATGCCTCTATTAACTAAGGATCCCTCAATTAAAGACAAAATTGAGAATCTGCTATCTATTATTCAAAGTGAAAATGAAAAGAAATCTTGACGAACACTTTAAATTACAATATAAATAACAAAAAGTAGTTTCTTTTAAGTAATAAGTCTATTTTGGTCGGCGCTTCCAGGTTGTATCTTATTGCAGTATGTTACAAGGTTTAGCTTAAAACCATACTTCCTTCCATTAACAAATAAGGGCTCTAATAACCTGCTAAAAGCAGAGTTGTATAAAACCCTATAGATCTATAAAGTTACTGAGAAGGAAACCTCTTTAATTATTTTCTCCCCTTCTAATAATCCAGCTTATTGAATATGGTTGATTTTCTTTTTAATCTATAAATCAATCGGCATTTCCTCACAAAAAGGGCTTTATGTTCCCCCGCTAATATAACTGTTATCGTTTGTTTCAGTTATTTTCTCCCCTTTCTCATACCTCAATAGTAGAAAGGCTTTTAACAATTCCCGTTTAACTCAATACTACACCTATATGGATTTTTTTAGCTGAATATAGGGTAATCTTTTGCCTTTAATAATCAATATTTGATTATTATATATCACCACAATATTAACGTTTATAACTGTATTTATTTAATTGTTTAAAGAACATAGTTCTTGGAAAACTAAAGACCAACAATAATTTCTTTGTAATAAAGGAGTGCATGTTATGGTTCTAGAAACAATTTTTGTAAATCAAGCGACTTCTGGAAAGTCAATTCAACAAATCGAACAAAGCCTCAATAAACTTGAAGGTATCGAAAGAGTGTTAGTTGACACTGCAGATGGTGAAGTAAAAGTTGAATTCGATGATGATAAGATTTCAAAAGAACAAATCATCTTAACACTGCAGCAAATTAATAGGAATCTTTGATTGTTATCGAAGCTAAAAAAGGAGTGGACAGCTATGCAGCAGGAAGAAAAATTAAAGACGGCGGCAACTGCTATGGCAAGCGATTTGAAAGTACAAACTATTGGCGGTGCAGAAAAAACGACTAATACAGTTGTAGATATGAATGCTGTACAAGCGTTTATTCAAGATTGGAATGCAATGTCTACAAAAGCAGCCAATCTGACAATTCAACAATATGGTCCCCCGAATGAAGCAACTCCCAGTAGATTAATTTGGTATAACAATGGACCGTGGAAACGAACAATTGTCTATCGCGATGAAATTCCACATGACTTTCCTCAACCTCATACTGATGTAATCGAAAACTATATCAACTATACTGTACCTCCAGAAATGTTTAGTGAACTAGCTAAGTTTGACGGTAGTGTGATTGTCGAAAGGACTAGAGGTGAAGTGTCTTCCCGATGCGATATGGAAGCAGCTAATATCCTTGCTCTTAACCTAATGAATGACATTGTTACAGGTAGGTTAGACGCAGAGAAAGCTCGTAATGTTTATTGTGAGGTAACTTCAGCCTTTATGTTGAATAGACCAGCACCTTACGCAGAGAAACTTCAATTCGAAGTACCAAAAGAAGAAAAATACGATACAGACAGAGTGATGATTGCTGATGAATTGATTGAACAAGGGATTGAAAAAGTTAAAGATATTATTAATCCAAACCAAAACCAAAATACTAACTATCATTAAGATTTTTAGAACTGTCGGTAACTCGGCAGTTTTTTCTTTTATGATTATTCTGCTCCTTACTTTGAGAACATTCCGTAGAGTCATTGCTGCGCAGTTTTTAGTCTACTACGTAATTAGAGATACTCCACAATCGGGGCCTTATATGGAATAAGAAGTGACTAATTGTTCACTTCTGACAGCTTTCTATATAATGAAGCCCTAGATACATTTGTAATTTC